>LOER01000039.1 GCA_001515945.1 Desulfitibacter sp. BRH_c19 | reverse complement strand
ATTTAACATTTTCACCTTCATATGGCTGTACCCAAATATGCTTTTTAGAGTTTTCTAAAACTACTCTTAATGTATGGATGTCTACTGTTTCTCCAGGTACTTCTTTTGGTGTTGTGGATGGTAGACATACAAAATCTATATTATCCATGCAGTTTGTAAGTCTCACCCATTCTTTTACATCTTCAAGTGTGATATTACGATAATCATGGTCTGCTGATAGGTATGTCATTCCTCCAGTATTTGTTCTTGTATAAAAACTTCCTGTTGGATGTGGATATTCCATGTCATATTTTGGGTCTATCCCTGCTAACTTAAATTCCTTAGGAACGCTTTTTAGGGCTTCATCAATTATATGCTTTGGGAAACGTACATTGGTACCATTTACTTCCGCACCTGCTTCTTTTAATAGTCCTAATACTTCCTGGTGGCTAATAATTACCCCTTTCTTTGATAATAATTCTTCAATTCTTTCCTTCATAAACTCTACTTCATTATTGCTTAGAATCTTTGTGCTTAGGCTTGACATTATATTGTTCCTCCTTCTTCTATTGACTTATTATTCTTAACGCAATCCATCTTCGCCCTTTGCTTCTTGCACAGTTAATCCACCAACTCTTGGAAAGGGTCTTCCAGAGTCTGTTACTGCTACTATTAAAATGAGTTCATCTGAACGAGGAGAATCTGGAATGCGTACTTCCATGGCATCAAAATGAGATCTTACATAAGCTGCGTTTTTAAAATGTAGTGGAACATCAATAGTAACACCAGGAAATCCTATTTTCTTAGCAGAGGGTATAAGTGCTTTACCAGTCCCTACATTATCACGCATAGGTTTACCTAAGGCAGGATGCATCAAAGCTGCACAGTGTTCTAGTTCACCCTTATCTCCAGATATAGCGGCTTTTCCGTAGCTTTCTACCTTTTCTGGCTCAATACTTAAAGCTGCCACAGCCTTTTTCGTTAAAAATACTCCTAATTCTTCACTCCATTTGTATAATAAAGTTAAATCCTCCTGATAGACACCTGCATAAGGATTTTTGAAAACTGCTGCTACAGCTACTTTTTTATTAGGAGTACCTAAGAACCGTTCTCCATCCTTATGTGTTTCCTCAACAATTGTATAGATTTTACGTATTTCTGGTTTCATTTTTGACATTTATCTACACTCCTTTTAAAATAATTAATTATGAGAAGCAGCAATCTGTTCTGCCAAAAATTCTGGGTAAATCCTACTTTCATTGTTTAAAAAAATTGCTGCACCTAGAATTGACTTTTTAGCTACTAATTCTCTCACTTTAGCAATGCCGTTATCTAAAGCTTTACTCGGGGTTTGTGGATCTAAATCACCTATAGATAGCGTTACTAAATGCCCCACAATATCTGTATCTGGATCCAAATATTCTGCTAGTACCTGCTTAATACCGGAATCATCGCTATAGGTATAATTACCTATTAAAGTTGCAGCGGCATCTGCTTCCCGACACGTTCTTCCAAAAGCAACTGCTGCAGAGGCTATACCCTTTGTAAGGCTTCTTCCTCTAAATCCACTAGTAGCAATTCCTCCAATACCTGAGTCAGAATCTAAAGTGATTATATGAGAAAAAGACTTATGATTAATATCAGAAACGATGCCTACCTTCGTTGACTCCCCATTTGCTAACCTTAAAGCTATATCTCCACCATTATTGACAATTACTTTGGTGGCACCCCTTGCAGCGATGTAGTCAGCAACTTTATCAGCAAACGTACCAGCTACCGTTGCCATAGGAGTAAGGGTCAGATCACCACACTCCTTTACTGCTTTAATCATTTTCTTTAAAACATCTGGTAGTAACCTTTCTTCTCTAATTTCTGATGATGGAAGTTTTGCAATAGAGATAACGGAAGCTAACTCCTTTAACTGCTCCGCTGCATAGTAGCAAGCTTCTTCCATTTCTTTATTTAAAGGCTCTTCAAAGTTAAAGGCAGAAATTGTCATTTGGATAGGTCCATAATCCATAAACAAACGTCCTGGTTCTAACCAAGTATACATTGATTTTTCACCTTATTTACGTATTTTTTCTACATCTACAATTTGCTCCATATGCCCGCCGATTTCACTATATTTTTCTTTTTTAAGAGTATATTCTACAGGTGCTACCGTTGCAGGACTGGGCACCCAGGTAAATGCCTTTGGTATAACTTTCTCCACATCCACAACAAAGTTAATTCCACCACCAGGCATAATAAATGTTTCTGCACCACCAATGGTAAGCTTAGCTTCACCTTTATGAATGGCTTGGCTAAGTTTTATAGGGTAATTTGTCACACCACCCCTTGCACTACCTCCAGTACCCCCTACATACATTGCAGATACTGTTGATTCCTCACAATTAGCACGAATAAGCTCCACTATTGCTTTTACATCTGGTTCCATTTCCACTTCTCTTACAGTACCGTCAGCATCAACAGTCAACTGTGCTCCATTTTCTCCAGTAGTGTCGGTAACAAGAATTTTCATTCCAGGCTTTGCAATATTCATATCCACACTAGCAATTGCATCAAGGGGACTTTGGATGTCAGTACCTCCCCAACCAGTTCCTTGTTCACCGAAGTAACGTCCTCTGGTACTTTTTCTTGCATTAGGAACGCATCCACTCCAAGTCATACCCACATCTTCGCCCGCTAAGTGTTCTGATAAAAGACCCACCACATGGTAATCTAAGACAATCACTTCATCCACTACCTGAGATAGTTGTCTAGCAAATAAACCAACAGTAGCACTACCACAACCAATCCTCATTCTTTCATCTTCTTTACCATTGATAATGGGACGCTTTCCAACTTGTAAGTCCAAAGTTGCACCTTTATCAATTTTCAAGGTTACTTTTTCGCTATTACTAATGTCTACAATTGTTTTTGCTACAATAAAGCCTGCAGTACCTGTCAATAAGTTGGCTCCACCAATAGACAACATTTTAGAACCGTATTCTTCTGTAGACAGCAAACCAACGACTCTTCCCCCGCGTCTAACTTTAGCTCCTTCATCTCCAATATAAAAGTTGGTGTCAACTTTTACTTTAACACCGCTATAACTTAATGGTGCTTCTGTCACCACAGTCACTACCTCAACTCCATCTTGAATATCTTGCACAATATGAGGTGCATAACGACTACAAGGATAATTAGTTCCAGCACCAACACCAGTAATAATAGGTTTTAGGTTTCTTGCTTCATTATTAAATTCTAGAGCATCCATCACTAATTCACGATTTCTAATTAAGCTACCTTCTGAATTAGTATAACGTTTACATGCACCAAAACGATTTAACGGGATGTCACACTGCACAGGACAAGATGAACATTTTACCGCTCCAGCATCCATTTGAGTTTCTTTTTTAATCGCACTAAAGAGGCAACTTTTTACACAAACACTACAGTTAACGCACCACTGTGCAACTTCAGCCTTTTTATTTACAACTTTAATGGCTTCTACAGGGCAATTCTTTTCACAAACTCGGCATCCAGTACATATTTCTTTATCTATAACAATCATGCTAGCATCTCCTCAATCGCTTACTTTATCGTTATTGTTTTCGTGGCCGGAGGAGTATTCCTACTCACTTTCACCTTGACTTCACCATCTATGATAACCATGGCAACTGCAGGAAGGTCACCTATCTTTATTGCCTCCAAGGCATCTTTACCCATGGAACCCTTCGGAGTGTCAATTACTACTAAATCAGCTTCTTTGCCTTCGGCAATCAAAGATGTATCTAAACCATATACTCTTGCTGTATTACCACTAGCCATAGCCCAAGCTTTTTCAGGAACAATTCCAGAAATGGAGGCTATTTGCACAATGGTTCTTAATATCCCTAATGGAATAATACCTGTTCCAGATGGAGAGTCATTACCTATGATTACACGATTAAGCTCTTCCTTTTTGCACAGCTTCTTTACCACATGATCCGCAGCTTTAGGATTACCGCACTGCACTATTTCTAGGGGTAAAGTTGTTAGGTCAATTAACTTATCAATTTCTTCATTTGAAATGGCCGTTGGGCCCCCATTTATATGAGAAGCAACTGTTGGATTAATTTTCATTACCATATCCGCTGTAACTGTAGCGCTTCCCGGAATTGATGTCCCCCCTGTATGCATTGCTACTTTCATTCCTCTTTTTTTTGCCCATTCTACCATGGGAGCGGCATCTTCGGGACTTTTCACACTTCCTAGTCCAACTTCTCCAACAAGCCATACTCCAGCTTCTACCATTTCATCAAAGTCTTTTTCTACTAAACCCTTTTCTAGAATGACTGCTCCCCCGTGCACCTTAACTCCACCAGGTCGAAAGTTTTCGAAAGACTTGTGCACTAAGATAGCTAAAGCCTTTGTACCGGTTGGGTCTTTAGGGCGACCTGGGGTATGAGGCTCACCAGCTGAAATCATCGTAGTAACTCCTCCATGAAGGCTACTATCCATATAATTTAGTGTGCTTTGTCTGGGAGTGAAATCACCTAAAACTGGATGAACATGCGAATCAATTAGTCCTGGAGCCACAATAGCTCCAGCTATATCTATAGTTTTTTCTACCCGATACTTTTCGAGAAGTTTATCTCCGCCGATGGCAGCAATTTTTCCACCTGATATAATGATTGTATTTCCATCTATGAGCGGATTATATATATCACCACTCACGATGGTACCAATATTAATAATTGCAACTGTCATTCTAATCTACTCCTCTCTGTTATTTTTCTTGTCACATCTCAAGAATTCCACGACATACCAAAACAAGCACTCCTTATATAGCATATCCTATTGCCCCTTGCAAAATATTTTTCACCCTTTTTACTAATCTTCTAGCACCTTTTCAAAATATAATTGGAGTATCTGTATCTATTGTTATCTATTTCTGTATTATAAATTTGCAAATTCCATGCCAAGCTATTTTGATCTATTTAATAATAACTCAAATAAGCCCAAAACACCTTGGAATCGAATTCCAATAAATTAAATATTGCAGAGTTGAAATAGCTGCTCATTTCAACTCTGCAATAACATTTCATTTATGAAATGCCTTTTCCTAGCTTAGTTATGGTTTTTTAAATAGCTGCGCCAAGGTTTAAATAAAACCTTGGCCACAACTGGATTATATTCTCTTATTACACTAGTTAACGTAGAACTTGTTTTCGCCAGCCTTCAAAGCCCCGTAAAACTCATCAAGAACCTTTTCTTCAGTTTTCTTGGTAACAAGACTTATAACAATCATCAAAACTGCTGATACTAACATACCGACAGCTCCGTACCATTTCCAGCCAATATTCCACTGGAAGTATGACAATAATACCGTAATTGTTCCTGCAAGAGCGGCTACTATAGCACCGTGAGCTGTAGCTCCTCTCCAGTATAAGGCCGCAACAAGTATTGGAAATAGCGGCATTACTATGGCTATGGCAAACATTATTAATGTCCATATTAGCTCAGGTGGATTAAGTGCTAGTATCATACTTGCTACTCCAATGAACACTATAACTATACGAGCTACTAGCATTTTTCCCTTTTCAGACATGTTTACCTTTAATAATTCTCCTAAGAAATCTTGTGAAATAATAGATCCAGAT
>LOER01000038.1 GCA_001515945.1 Desulfitibacter sp. BRH_c19 | reverse complement strand
AGCTGATTGTCTTCAGCATCTCTTATCCAAATATAGTTATCCCTGTCTTGACCTCTACGGTTTGGATTAATACACTCCATAGCTGCCTTATCTGTTTTAATTAAGTCTTCATGTTTGCCACTCAAGCAAACCCACCTAAAGGGTCCGTAACCATAATCAAAGAGCATTGGTCCCATGATATCTTCTACATAAGAAGGCCAGATGAAACCATCCTTGTCGTCTATACCATTTTTGGAAATGTCTTTTACACCAGCATCATAAACTGCTTTCATAAATGCATTTCCATAGTCAAAGAAATATGTTCCTCTTTCTGTTAAGACTTTAATTAGTTCATAGTGATGTTCTAATGATTTATCTACAAGTTCTATAAATCTAGCTCTGTCTGATCCAATTAGTTCTGTTCTTTCTTCAAAGGATACTCCCTGTGGACAATAACCTCCATCATATACAGCATGACACGAAGTCTGATCTGATAATAGTTCAACATGAATATTTTTTTCTACTACGTATTCTAAAAGGTCAACAATATTTCCATGATAGGCAATGGAAATTGGCTCTTTTTTCTTTAAATATTCTTCAGCAGTAGCAAAGATATCATCAAGATTATCAGATACCTTGCCTACCCAACCCTGATTATATCTTGTCATGATTCTTGAGTAGTCAACTTCAGCTATTACACCAACACCATTTGCTATTTCAACTGCTTTAGGCTGAGCACCGCTCATACCACCAAGGCCAGAGGAAATAAACATGTGTCCCCTTAAGTCCCCATCTTCAGGAATTCCAAGTTTATTTCTACCTGCATTAAGAAGGGTATTAAAGGTTCCATGGACTATTCCTTGAGGTCCAATATACATCCAGCCGCCAGCTGTCATCTGCCCATAATTTGCTACGCCCATCTGTTCTGCTATATCCCAATCGTGGGGATTATCAAACATTCCTATCATAAGTGAGTTTGTTATTATTACCCTAGGAGCTTCTGGTTTAGAAGGAAATAAACCTAATGGATGACCCGATTGCACCACTAATGTCTGTTCCTCTGTCAAGACTTCCAGGTATTTCTTTATTAATCGATACTGAAGCCAATTCTGACATACCCTACCCGTTTCGCCATAAGTGACTAATTCATAGGGATATAGTGCTACTTCAAAGTCTAGGTTATTATCTATCATTACTTGAAAGGCTTTTCCTTCAATGCAGTTACCCTGATACTCGTCTATTGATTTTCCATATATTCTTCCTTCGGGGCGAAAGCGGTAAGCATAGATTCTTCCCCTTGTTTTTAATTCCTTAAGAAATTCAGGTGCTAAACTTTTGTGAAATTCTTGAGGTACATATCTAAGAGCATTTTTTAATGCTACTTTAGTTTGGTCCGGTGTAAGTTTATACCCTCTATTTGGAGCTCTTCTGATACCTTCCTGAAAAATCGGCATCTCTGGAAGCTTAGCATCAAGCTTGATTATCATAGCCTTGGAAATATCCTTATTAGTAATCATTTTTCATGCCCCCTTTTTCAAAAAACTTCCCAGGTGTTAAAACTGACTTTTTACTTTAGCTATGACTCTTTTGCTTAATTCTTCTGCTTCTTGCTCAATTTGGACAATTTCTGTAGTTAATCGTTGCTTGTATAGATTTTGCTTAGTTTTTTCATCTAATTAATAGGCTGGAATTTGCTATTTTTATCTTTATTTTATGACATTTAAATAGTAACCGCTGGTAGTACCGTGTTGATATTCGGACTCGAAAACAATCTCACCGTTATGTGCTTCAATAATGGCTTTGTTTATATACAATCCAAGTCCATAACCCTTTTTAGATTTATCAGATTTATAAAACATATTGAATATTTTCTCGCGCTCTTCTGCTCTTATTCCTGTTCCATAATCCTTGAAGCAAGTTAATATCCTTCCTTCTTCTTCCTTTATTACTAATATAATCTCTGAACCGTCTTCCGAAAACTTTACTGCATTGGATAAAATATTATTGATGACTCTGTGAATTTTTATGATGTCAACTGCTATGGTTCCCTCAACGTCAATACTCTTATAATCAATCTCCCGAATAAACTGATGTTTTTGGTTATTCACATAGTTTTCTGAATTATAGAGAACCATGTTTATATAATCAGCGATTTTTATCTCTTTTAGGTTCACTTTTATATTATGTGCCTCATAAGTGTTATCTAAAATATCTGTTATAATATTTTCAATTTGCTCAGAACGATACTGGATTCTTTCAATGTATTCCTTCGTTTTATCCGGATCGACCATCTCCATGCTTAAAGCCTTACTATAGCCCTTAATCACGGTTATTGGTGTTTTAATGTCGTGAGAAAGCATCGACAAAAAGTGAGATGTCCCTTGGTATGTTTCGTCTAAATGCTGGAATAAGTTTTGTGAATTCATGGAAATGATTTTACTTTCGTACTTAAGGGATTCAAAAATTTTCTTTAAGTTTATCCGCATTTTATCCAGCTCTTTACTAAGCTTACCAATCTCATCCCGGGTCTTTATGTTAATGGCGTTATCAAAATCTCCCTTTGCAATACGGGATACCCCATTGGCTAAAGTTTCAATAGGAAGGGATATGGATCGGCTCAAGTAATAATTAATCATAATGATTAATACAAGGGTCCCTAAGAGAATATAAATCATCTGGCTTCGCATAGCATAGGCCGAATGAATAAAATCTGATAAAGGTGCCACCAGAACAAGAGTCCAATCAAATCCTTTGATACTGGAGTAAGCTGCAATATAATCTACACCATCAATCTCAATTTCAAAGGCCTCTGATTGGGAAAAAACTTGATCCTTCGAAGTGAGTATTTCAAAAATGTGGTTGAACACCGTTAATTGATTCTCATCTTTTGGTCCTGTGATCAGGTTATAGTTATCGTCCAATAGTATAGCAAATCCATTGTCGCCATACTTTATATCATCGATAATTTCGAAAATGTAATCCACGTAAATATTGGCTGCAATGACCCCTTTGCGTTCTTGCAAATCAATACTGGATGCAATAGCAGTAACTTTCTCCTTTTTATTGACATCCCAGTAAACGGAGGTCGTTATATAAGTTTCCTGATTAATTGCTTTTTGATACCAAGGTCTTTCAGTAACATTGTAGCTTTCATCAGGTATCCACCCGTATGCATCCACCATTTCATTATTATCAGTACCAATGAATACACTAATGAAATCTTGGTTAATATCGGAATACACCCTTAAGAGCTCCTTGAGTTCTTCTTCACTCATTTCCTGTTTTAGCTGTGTTTTCAATTGCATGAGGATTTTTGCTTTTTCAGAAAGCCATGTGTTGATGATCTCCGAATTGTAATAAGCCGATTTCTCACCAAAGTCTTTTGCCTGTTCTTTAGATGACTTAATTAGTGAAGTCATGCTTATGGATGTAATTGGGAGAGCTGCAATCACCACAATAATCATCATGATCACCAGTAACTTAGTACGTATTTTATGAATCATCTCACATCACCTTCAAAAACATAACCAGCGCCCCAAATCGTCTTGATATATTGAGGTTTTTCAGGATTATTCTCGATCTTTTTCCGAAGCCGCTTAACGGTTGTATTGACTAAATTTTCATCGTAAAAGGAATCCCCCCATACACTATTAAGAATTTGATCCCTGCTCAAAACAATATAAGCATTTTCAATCAAGTAGAGCAAAAGATTCAATTCTTTCGACGTAATATTAACATCCTCTTTGTTTTTGTAGACCTTATAACCTCTTTTATAAATGGCAATATCCCCAAAGGTAATGATCTCATCCTTTATACTACCTTGATTATAGGACCGTGTTCTTCGAATATTGGCTTTGATTCGAGCGACGAGTTCTACTGGATTAAAAGGCTTAGTAATATAATCATCAGCACCCACCCCTAGCCCGAGAAGCATATCATTCTGGGAGTTGTTGCAGGTTAAAAAAATAATTGGAATGAAATTAGTCCTACGGATTTTTTTACATAGTTCTATCCCATTCATTCCATCCAAGTTTATATCCAAAACTAAGAGTTCAATGTCTTCATTGAGAAGTTCCAAGGCCTTCTCCGCAGAATCAGCTTTAATAACCTCAATACTTTCAATTCTCAAAAAGTCTTCAATCATTTCTGCTATTTCAATCTCATCATCTACAACCATTATTTTAGACATGGTCATCGCCCTTTCGGGATTTCTTTCATTATAACATATTTAGTGCTTTAATGATTTTCTCAGGTGTTGCCGGATAGTCAGTAAGGTTCGTACCCAAGGCATTATTAATGGCATTTATTAAAGCCGGGGCTGGTGCGACTGCAGCTAATTCACCCATGCTTTTGGCTCCAAAAGGTCCCATAGGCTCACCCTTTTCTATGAACAAGGTCTTAACCTCCGGCATGGACGGAGCATTTACAATGTGATATTTTGAGAAGTTATCGGTTTTAAGGCCTCCTCTCTTATCATGAATCATTTCTTCACACAAGGCCATCCCCAAACTCATTTGAGCACCGCCCTGCACTTGTCCTTCAGCTAGGGTTCGGTTAATAACTTGCCCTGCGTCTTGAACAACCAGCATATCCTCGATATCAACCATGCCTAAATACCGGTCCACTTTAACTTCTATGAAAACAGCACCGTACACACCTGGATTAGCCTTGGATTTGTATTCCAAATCAACCTTAAGTGTGGTTTCGTACTGATCTTCACAGAAGGTAGCAAAACTTCCATAATCCATGGACTTAGTTGACTCAGCACCAATCATGCCATCTATAAACCAAACCTGATCCTCTGTACAACCGAAAGCAGTTGCATAGATTTGAGCCATTTTTTGCTTGAGCTCTTCTGCAGTCTCTTTTACAGCTCCACCACATACAAACGTTACTCGGCTGGCTTGAGTCCCTGCCGAATCATAAGGAGATTGATGGGTATCCGCTTGTGGTATATTGATTAGCTCAGTTGATATGCTCAAAACTTCAGCAGTAATCTGTTGCATAGTTAAGACCGTACCGCACCCCAAATCATGAATTGCAACCTTCACTAAAACCCTACCATCTGGCATGATTTGAGTCGTGACGTTGGTGTAGTCAGGAAATGAACCATGGTAACCATTACCATGGGCACTTGCCGCCACTCCAAGTCCATAAGCAAAACGATCCGTATTTTTATCTTTTATGGTTTGCATCCGTTCCTTCCACCGAAATTGTTCTTTTCCCTCTATGAGGCAATCCTTGATTCGTGCGTTACCAATTGCCGGCATCCCAATCTGATCAACTGCCCCTTCTATATATTCTCTTGGATTAACAACATTCAAAATTCTGAAGTCCACCGGGTCCATCCCAATTTTAGCAGCAGCATTGTTAATATTGATCTCACTAATGGCATGAAGCTGCGGTGAGCCATATCCCCTGCAGGCTCCACCTGGTGTGGTGTGAGTATAATAGGTCTTTCCTGAATACTTTTGATTTTCGATGTTATATGTTCTGAAAGCTTTCTTGCCCGCTGCCACAGCGATTGCTGCACTATTGGTTAAATAAGCACCCCCATCAAAATCAATTTCAATTTCTCGGGCTACAATCTTCCCCTCTTTGGTAATCCCTGTTTTGACCTTTTGCATGGATGCATTGCGGGTTCTTGTGGCAGCAATGGAGTCCATTCGATCCATGATGATTTTAACGGGTCTACCTGTTTTCAACGCTGCAAATCCACATATTGGTTCCAGTACTGGCATCCCTTTGCCACCAAAAGATCCCCCCATGTATGGTTTGACCACGCGAATCTTGTCATATGGAATATCCAAAGCCTGAGCAGTAACATGTTGCACCTGAAATACCACCTGACAAGGTGAACATATAATTAAGTTTCCGAAGGTATCGACTTCTGCCATACACACATGGTTCTCAATAGCTGAATGATGAATCTTTGGAGTAGAACCCGTATCTTCTATTATAAAATCAGCTTTTTCAAAACCACTTTCTATATCTCCGCAGGCAAGTTCCTTTTCAAAACATAAGTTGGTGTCACCAGTAACTTTTATTGACTGTTGCTTGGCCGCTTCTATACCAATAACAACAGGCAGCTCGTCATATTCTACAATCAGAGCTTTTCGTCCTTTTTCCACGGCTTCCATGGTATTGCCTAATACTAAAGCAATTCGATCCCCAACGTGTTTGGCAGTTTCATGAAGAATGAGCTCATCTTCTTTGCCAACTGCCCCAGAATACCAATGGTTAGAGTTATAAGGCTTCTTTGGCACATCTTCGTAAGTAAAAACGGCTTTGACACCTTCAATGGTCTGAGCTTTTGATGCATCGATACGCACTTTGGCATGGGCTTTTTTACTTGTTACGAGTTTTCCGTAGAGCATCCCATGTCGGTTTAAATCTTCTGTGTATTTCGTTTTGCCCAAAATTTTATCTTTTGCATCAGGCCTATTTATACGCTTTCCAATGTATTTAAATCCACTCTCCATCAAATCACCCCTCTCTGATTTACAATGTCATTAAACACATCGCTGATTACACCTTTAACCGCAGTTCTCTTATAGTGTCTTGACTCCCTTGTTGGAATCGCTTCATCAATTTGTTTAGAACCCAATTCAAAAAGTTCGACCATTAATGCTTCATTCCATTCTCTACCAATACAATGTTTCTCCAAGTTTACTGCTTTGATGGCTTTAGGGCCAATGGACCCAAAATAAAAGCTTGCTTCTACTACGTAATTATCCATAAAACAAATTCGGACCGCATGGTTGAGCTTGGATATGGTCACACTCTTTCTACTACCAACTTTAGAAAAACTCGAATAAACATGCTTGCTTCCATAAGGAACGCGTATTTTAATAAGTACTTCATCTGGTTCAATTTGCGTACGACCAAGACCCAAGATGAACTCTTCCAAAAGCATCTCTCGAAATGCTCCCTCTGAATTCAGTAAGATAGCTGTGGCTCCTAATGCAAAGAATGCAGTAATGGTATCTGCACAGTGAGCAGCGCTGGCAACGTTTCCTCCAATGGTCGCACGATTGCGTATTTGTGTTGATCCCACTCTTCTAGCAGCTTCCGCTAAAGCATTTGCGTGGTCCAGAACGGTTTTGGATTTCTCAAGCTTTGCCATGGTGACTACTGCACCAATTTCAATGCAGTCATCTTTTTTTACAATTTCTTTTAGTGCATCCAAGTGTGTTAAATCAATAGCTGTAAAATCCAAGATCCCTTGCTTTTTAAAATGAATCAAAAGATCAGTAGCACCAGCTACAAAGTAAAAATCACTTCTATTTTTTTTCAGCTTTAATAATTCTACAAGTGCTTGCATAGTTTCAGGAGCGTAAAATGTATTCGTTTTCATATCTGTCACTCCTCTATATTTTTAACGGCTTCAACAATTTTGTTATATCCGGTACATCTGCAAAGGTTTCCTTCTAAAGCGCTTTTAATTTCTTCTTCAGTAGGGTTCGGGTTCTTATACAACAAGGCTTTTGTCGAGATGACCATCCCTGGTGTGCAATAACCGCATTGTACAGCTCCTGAATTAACAAATGATTCTACAAGGGGTTCGAGCTCACCCATTTGATCCAATCCTTCAACTGTTGTCACTTTACGCCCGTTAATTTGCCCTGTCAATACCATACATGACATTACGGCTTCTTGATCAAGAAGTATAGTGCACGAACCGCATTCCCCTTCACCACAACCTTCTTTAACACTCTGTAATTTCATATCATCCCGTAAAAAATCCACTAATCTTTTGTTGGGATTGCAGTCTTTTTGAATGGACTCCCCGTTGATCATAGCGTTGATTATCATTTGATTACCCCCAATACCTCGTAACTCATCTTATTTTATATTATAGTAGGAAAATCTGTAATGACTTGCACGAATTTATGACTTTCCTATGACAAATAATTAGAATCAGCTTACTGCTAGTTAAACAGACGCTATGATTAAATAGGTAAAAATCATCTGAGCCCTAAAAAATAATGTCCCCAATATCAAAACCACTATTTTTGATACTGGGGACGCGAAGCGCTTATACATTAATTTGAAGGACTCTAAAAGTATAACATTTTGACACTAAAATTATATCTAAAAGTCATAATTAGTCATGGGATAAATATATTAATGTCAAGTACAATGCATTACACTCTATATCATTATACTTTATAAAAAAGGAGAATGAAAATGAAAAAAGTATTATTATTGGTTCTTGTTGCAATGGTGTTGTTTGCTGCTGGTTGTTCTGATAATTCAAATAATGTAGTTCCCAACAACGAAGGTTCAGAAATAAAACAAGGGGAATTCGAAATCAAAGTAGGTCTTGTTACACCAGAACAGGATATTGCAACACGTTCTATGCGTCATTTTGAAGAGCAGGTAGAACAGCTGTCTGAAGGACGAATTGATGTTGAACTTTTCCCTGGAGGATCATTGGGTGGAAGTGCTGATATTTTCAATGGTGTTCAAGATGGCAGTATTGAAATGTGTGTAAACATTTACCCACCTTTTGCACAATTTTCTGATGCATTTTTACTTTACAATCTACCTTATTTATTTAGCAGCAAAGAAGTAGCTTTTGAATTTTTAGACAGCGATCTGGCAAAAGACATCGCCAAAAGCATTGAAGAACAAGGATTTAAACAACTTGCTGTATTTGACGGTGGTTATAGAAGTGTCTCAAATAACAAAGCACCTGTAAAACACCCTGATGACTTAAAGGGGTTAAAAATAAGAACATTAGATAATCCCGTTCAAATCGACTACTTTAAAGCATATGGTGCTAATCCAACACCACTTCCATATGGGGATATATACGTTGGTCTGCAAACAAAAACAATTGATGGGCAGGAGAATAGTTTCAGTAATACTGCGAGCATGAAGTTTAATGAGGTTCAAGAATATATGACTGATACGATGCATGCATTTGACCCTGTTGGGTTATTCATCAATACAGGCGTATTTGCTTCTTATCCAGATGATGTCAAAAGCATAATTGAAGAAGCAGCTCTGAGTACACAGATATTTAATAGAGAATTAGCCGTTGAACTTGAAAATGAAAGTATAGAAAAGATTAAAGAAACTACTGAAATCACTTATTTAACAGATGAAGAGAGACAGGTATTTATCGAGATGGCATTGCCAACTTACAAAAATTTTGAAGAAAAAATAGGGAAAGAAGTATTGGATAGTGCCCTTTCAATAATTAAAGAAATAGAAGGTAAATAAATATTTCAATGGAATGTATTAATTGAATAATAAGGTGCCTATTGTCACCTTATTATTCAATTAAAATTGTGGGAGGATTTATGAAACTCTTAAAATTGTTTGATGAGCATATTGAAGAGTGGCTCTTAATTGCAACCTATACCGCTATGCTAATAATAGCAACAGCTCAAATATTTTTTAGATATGTAGTTAATCTCTCAATATCTTGGAGCCAAGATCTACTTACCTATATGTTAATATGGTCCGTTTTTATTGGCATCTCATTGGCAGTAAAAAAGAGAAAGCACATCAAGGTAGAATTAGCATTTGTAATTTTATCTGAAAAAATGCAGTTTTATCTTAAAGTATTTTCGAATTTAATATTTATGATATTTTGTGGCATTATTAGTTATTATTCATTTATCAAGGTTTATAAACTGATTTTTATCAACCTGCAAATTTCTGAATCTACCGGCCTTTATATGTGGATGATTCAAATTGCCGTCCCATTTGGCTTTGTTCTTAGCATTTACAGACTCATGGCTGACACAAAGCTATTGTTTAAAGAAAGAATAGTGGAAAGAAATGGGGGGCTGGATTAATGCACATATTCTTACTGTTAGCATCCTTTGCTGTATTTGTGCTTTTATCAGTTCCAATTGGCGTTTCCATTGGAATAGCACTTTGCATTTACGGATTTGCAGGCGGTACAATGGGGCTTGATTTTATTTCACAAGCTATTTTTTCCTCAATGAATAGCTTCCCTCTTATTGCAATTCCATTTTTCATTTTGGCTGGTTCACTAATGGAAGGTGGGGGGTTATCGAAAAGACTCATTAATTTATCCAATTCACTAGTTGGACATTTCACAGGTGGACTGGGAATCGTTACAGTTCTAACCTGTATATTTTTCGGGGCTATTAGTGGATCAGCTATTGCGACTGTTGCTGCCGTTGGTACTATCTTAATACCTGCAATGGAAGAACAAGGATATCCCCGTTCATTTGCGACAGCACTTACTGCTGCCGCCGGCGTTTTAGGTACAATAATACCTCCAAGTATCCCTATGATCATGTATAGTGTGGCACTTCCTGCCGCTTCTCCCGGCACCATGTTTATGGGAGGAATAGGACCAGGGCTTCTAGCAGGTTTCGTTCTTATGATTTTGGTTTATTATTACGCTAAAAGAGATGGTTATAAAAGTTCAAGTGCTAATTTCAATTTCAAAAATGCAGTAAAATGTGCAGCCGATGCTATATGGGCTTTATTTGTACCTATTATTATTATAGGCGGTATTTATGGCGGTATATTTTCAGCAACAGAGGCAGCTGTTGTTGCATGTGTATATGGATTCATTGTTGGAAAATTTATTTATAAAGAACTTTCGATTAACATAACATCAAAAGCTCTTGTCAACTCTGCTATTACTGTCTCATCAATATTAATTGTCGTCGCTACAGGATCAGTACTAGGCAAAATCTTGACAGTTGAAGGTGTGCCAAAGATGGTAGAAAGTGCATTAACTTCAATGAGTAGTAATATATTTGTATTATTAATCGTCATTAATATTCTATTATTGATTGTCGGGTGTATCATGGAGACTTTTACTGCAATCATCATTTTAAGTCCTATACTATACCCAATTGTTGCTCTTTATGGGATTGATGTATACCATTTTGGCGTAATGATGATTTTAAACCTATCAATAGGGTTTATAACACCGCCTATTGGGTCTAATCTATTCGTCGCTTGTGGTATATCAGGAATAAAATTTGAAACTTTAGTCAAATCAATTTGGCCATTTTTATTAGCTTTAATTGTTGCTTTAATCTTAGTCACTTTTATTCCGCAAATAACACTTTTTTTGCCAAATTTATTTGGTATGTAATGTCAATTTATAACTTAAAAAGAAACCTAGATCGCTATAAAATGTACCCTATAGAGTAGACAAGTAAAAAGAGTCTCCCCTATAGGGTATTATAATTTATACTTATAGCAGAAAAAAACAGGAATACTGGAGGTTATTATTAGTAAATAAGACATTCTCAAAAAAAGAGCTTAGTTTTCTTGCTTATAATTTGAATCGAGTCATCAATATGGTTGGGGCACCAAGAAACTGCTGGCAGAAATCAGGGCTTAATTGCCTTTTTTTAATGCAGTTTTGCAAAAACTACAAATCTATAGAATGGAAATCTCTTATAGATATATAAAAAACCCGCATCATTTATATGCTCCCCTTGTGGTAGACAGTGGAGATAATGGGACTTACAATAAATGCATTCTAAAAACTAGTATTTCTGTTTTTCCTATTTGTAATTCGAGGTAAAGCAACTCTCAATTCTAATGCTCCATGGATAGGACAAGCATCAACGCATTCTAAACATGTGATGCAATCTGTAGCTTTTACATGCTTTTGTTTAGCTACGTCGATATTCATTGAACAAACTCTACTACATCTGTTACATTTGATACATTTTTGTTCATCCCGTGTTATTATAGTTGGGCTTAACTTTCCTAAAACTCCTATTAGCGCACCTACTGGGCAGGCATATCTACACCAAGCCCTATTAATAAATAACGTTAAAGTTAACAATACTAGAAATACATATGGGACAGCCAAATGTCCAGCTCTGAATGAATAAACAGATGAAAAAATAGTCCATAGTAAGAAAGGATATTTAAAGTACCTAGCGTATTTATCAATTTTATTTAATAAACCTCTGTTGTCTTTTATCCATTTTTTATATTTTTTGTATCTAGGTTGAATAATGCCAATACTTTCTATTTTTCCTCCAAGTGTATTAAACCTTTCGAATAGTGTTCCAAAAGGACACATCCAACCACAAAGTCCTGTGCGCAGCGTTAAAGTAATTAAAATAAATAATATAAGAACAGTAAAAAGAAATTTTACACTAGGAATAAAATTTAATATAAACCAAATAAAAAGTACAAAAAAGAGTGCTTGAATATTTTTTCTATGCCATTTAGTTTTTGCCACACATTTTATTTGCTCTTTTTTAATACTTATATTCTTCAAAAGGATAAAGCAAATGGTTTTCACTGAGTTCATTTTTTTATAATTTTGAGAAGTTAGATATAGCTTTCCTCCAAAAAACTGGCCTAAAAGAAAGGCCGCCATAAATGGAGGAAAGGTGGATAATCCCCATCCTAAATCAGCTATAGCACGCAACATAAATGCTATAATTATCGGAAAGTGGATCGATAATAACCATGGTAATGAAAGTTTTTTAACTCTCGCGCGCCAAAAGCCAAATGGAATATTTATAACTAAAACTACAGCTGTAACAGTTACTAGCATTATAATGTCACTTCCTTTGCACACGCTTTAAATGAGTTAATCAAAATCTGGTTTCTGAGTCAAGCTTCTTGTAACCCCTCCTCGTTGAAATACTTCATACTTGACTTTTTAAGTTCAACGCTGCTATATAACAACATGTAATCCGCAATTCCTATTGATACCGAGATTTCTTTAGCCATTTTAGCTGATGCTTCCCGCGTTTGATTGTGAATCATGGAATAAATATTATACGGAAAATCTGGCAGACGTGGTCTTAGATAGCAATGAGTTACTTCAGAATAGGCAGCAATTTCTTGCCCCGCTTTATCTACAAGATTATCTGGTACATTCCAAGCAATCATTGGATTAGCAATATAACCCATCTTTCTGTGATTAACAACTGCTCCAACCCGCCTGATAAAACCTTTTTCCTGTAATAATTCAATTCTTTTAATTAAATCTACTTCTGTAATACCAATTTGCTCTGCAATGGAATTAAAAGGGCGAGAGTCTAGGGAAATGCTATTTTGCAATTCACAAATTATGACTTTATCTAAAGTGGTTAACTTCATAAGTATCTACCTCCATTCCGGGAACTGGGAGTTTTACGCTTATCTTAAACAGTTTCATTGCAGGCAAAGTATGAACTGTTATACCGGTTTTATTTGTTATTTCTTGAATGATATAATTCAGCATTTGGGGAGAATTACATATTAGAGTAAACCAGAGGTTGTATTTGTGTTCTCGGATATAATTATGAGTCACCCCTTCATAAGAGCTAATTACAGTAGCCACATCTGGTATTCTTTCCTCAGACACTTGCATAGCACAAAGAGTACTGCTATAGCCAAGGCATTTAGAATCTAGAACCGCGCCTATACGTCTAATCAACCCATCTGCAAGCAATTTCTTTAGCCTCATCAACACCTCTGCCTCGGACAGACCAACTTTTTTAGCTATACATAAGTACGGTCTAGCAACAATTGGAAAGTCACTTTGAATAATGGATAGAATTTGTTTGTCAGGATAATCCATTTTACACACCTACCCTTGTTTACTCAAGCCAGTACTTATCCGATGACTATCACCGCTAGCCTTGCATGGGTTCAGCTATGCCAACAAGTTGACAAATTTCACTCCAAGACTCCCATCTTCTATAAGCGGTGCTATGTCCAGCTTTGCACACACTCAACACTAATGAACAAGTTCATAAGTGTTACTAGCGTGGATAACGGTTTCTAACCTTCAGATGGAGTAAAAACTCCACCTGAAGTCAAGAATCCTGTTTATTGAAGGCCAATTTCTAGATCTGATAAATAACAGGCAGGATCTGACTGCCATAAGTCTTCATAAACCGCTTCAGCTCTAACCCGAACATTTCCATTACAGATATCAAGCCATTGACACTTCGAGCAACGACCTTTTAGAAGAGATTTTCTATTTCTTAACCCCAAAAGGATCTTATTAGACTTGTCACTCCATATTTCCCCAAAGGGCTTTTTACGAACATTTCCGATAGTATAATTAGCAGTAAATTGGTCAGGGTGAACATTTCCATTCCAATCCACGCTTGAAATGGCCATTCCTGTACGATTACCCCCATTATTTTTTAATAATTCCCAGGCTTTTTTAGCTTTTACAGGGTCTTCGTTCTTTAACTTAAGGTAAAGATAAATTCCATCTGCATGATTTGCTACTGTTAGAATCTCCTTATCTAAACCCATACTTTGAAAGTTTCTTGTATGGTCTATAATCAGTTCCATGGTTTCCCTTGCTTCCTGAAGACTTATGTCCTCCTTGATCAAACTACTTCCTCGCCCACTATATACAAGGTGATAAAAACAGGCACGAGGAATAGCTATATCCTTAATAAGAGTAAAAATACCGGGAAGCTGCGACAAGTTACGCTTATTTATCGTAAAACGCAAACCAACTCTTTGCCCTACTGACAAACAATTTTCTATTCCTCTTACAGCCTTGTCAAAAGCTCCATTTTGCCCACGAAAAGAATCATTTGTTTCACCAATACCATCAATACTAATACCGACATAGCTAGTACCTGCTTCTTTAAGCTGTTTAGCTATCTGTTTTGTTATCAGGGTTCCATTCGTAGAAAAGGTAGTCCTAATATTTAAATTATTAGCATATTTAGCTAAATAGAGTATATCATCACGCATTAAAGGCTCCCCACCTGAAATTAGAAGCACAGGAACATTATACGCCTTTAAATTCTCAATAAGAGTTTTACCTTCCTTAGTGGTTAATTCCCCATCACATTCTTCATTTTCAGCACTTGCACTTGCATAACAGTGAATACAATTTAGATTACAGGTTTTGGTACAATTCCATACCACTACTGGCCCTTTCTGACATGTAGTTCCATGAGAAGTACCTTTAGAATCCTTGTTGTATCGTAAAGTATCTCCAAAGCTTTCAGTATTACATACCAATTTACTAACACTAATCACAAATATTCCCCCTGTTGCTTAAATAGTTTTATCTCAAGTTATGCCCCAAAACCAATTAGTATCATGGTCACTAGCATGTAGATGGATGCCATTTTAAATAATCTCATATCAAGCTTGTAACAGGATTTACTCATATAAATAGTTGCAAAAGTAATCAGGATTATACTGGATAAGACCATTGCAAGTAAACATAATCCATTCATCCCTATTAAATACGCTGATAGAATCATGCTTATACTAGCCATAATTGTAGACATAGCAATTATTTTTCGTGTGTTTTCCACTCCATACTGAGATGGGAATGTTGGAATATCTGCCCTACTATAATCATCTCTATATTTAATGCTAAATGTCATAATGTGGGTTGGTATCCACAACAGTATTGCTAAGGCAAGGAGGACTCCAATAGTATCTATAGTGCCTAACCCTAAAGCCCTTCCAGCTAAAATTGGCATACCACCAGATATACCCCCAAAGAGGATTGAAAAAGCTGTAGTTCTTTTTAGTAATATGGTATAGACCACTAGATCTATAAATACTCCTGCCGCCACAATCAATCCAAATAGGGGACTGAGCAAAAAGGCCCACCCTAAACCTACTAGTAAAATGATGCTTCCCCAAAGAATGACTTCTTTTACCTTTAATGCCCCACTGGGCAAAGGTCTTTTAGCTGTCCGGTTCATCTTGGCATCGATATCCCGATCAAGTATCATATTAAACATGGTACATCCACTAATTACCAAAAAAAGGCAGGCAAGAGAAGCTAACAACATTTTCGAGTGTGTAAGGGGACATGCCCCACTACTAAATCCTGCCCACCCTGTAATTACCAGTAAAAACGTTTGTTTGCTTTTTATAAGCATCCAGTACTGCTTAAGTTTTTCCAAAGAATATACTACTGTTTCCTGGGGTAGGTGCGTATTTCTTACATGGCTGGTATTCATAAGTTCTCCCCCCGTTCTTATGCAGTTTTATTGTGGCTCGCGTATACAGCGGAATCCTACACTAGGACTCACATATTCTGGATGCGAACTGTTATCCTTCCAGATTCGGGTATCTATTCCATAGCTGCCACTATTTCCTCCGCGCATATAACGATAATGTACTTTATAGTGTTTTTCTCCTGTCCAGTCAGCTACATTGCCGGCCATATCATACAGGCCATAAGGGCTAGGGGAATCAAAGGTCTGAAAATCACCATATTTTTGTCCGTTGTAAAATCCAACGGGTGTTGTGTCACTATAGCCATTGTTGGTTTCAAAGGGGTCACCGCTATGATAGTAATTTGCATTATATTTTGTAAGCTCATCACCCCAAGGATAAGGACGGTCATCCGTACCACGGGCTGCTTTTTCCCACTCAAGTCCTGTTGGTAGTCTGTAATTAAAAAAATCGGCATAAGCTTTAGCTCCAAACCAGCTTACCATGGTTACTGGATGGTTTTCATAACCATCCTTTACATAAAAACTAGTTCCGTCGTATGTGATTCTAGTGGCTAGATCTTCTAGGGGCATATGCAAATAATATCCTTCTTCGATCTTTTCTTCGTGCTTACCATCTTCAAATTCATCTCCAGGGTAATAACCATATATGTTGCCATTTTCAATCTCAATCTCTCCTGCAGCCAGAACCTCCTCAAGATATCTAGCATATTGATAATTAGTTACGTTTGTAACCATAATTTCATAGTCATAGTCTATAGTAGTGGATTTGTTAAATTGACCCTGTAAGAACTCACCAGTTGGAACTAATGCCCATGAATTCGGATCAACACCGGCTTTATTGTATAACTTAACAGCATCTGGAGTATCTGGCACTACACCACACCCACTTGCAAATACAGCAATGACTAATACCATTAATATCATAGTTATGCTTCTCATTGTGACACCTCCCGTCCTGACTCTTGTTTAGATTGTACTGTAGTTGTTTCATCTAAACATGTCACTTCAATATCTGTTTCCTCTAGTTCTTTTATCCATAGCCCTTTACTTTTAAACAGGTCAATTATTCGCCATATCAAAAAACCAGCCAATAAGATTAGTATCAACCCTAATCCTATGTCAGTTAATATCATTGTTAAGTTCACTACAGGCTGTTGCATATATTCGGTAACAAATAACCGTTTCATCTCAAAAACAGTTATTGCTGCAAAGGCTAAATCTGAAGCTATAATCATTGTCCACCCAAACCATTGTCGGATTCTTCCTTTCAAGCCTATCCTATCTAAGAAATAGAACAGAATCATTATAGCTATAATGGCAGACAATATATGCCAATGACCAGCTAGTTCTATACGTTCTTCTCGATGGGGCCATACTCGAAAAATTTCTGTTAGCCTGATAGCCATGAAAATTCCTACAAAACTGGTTGTAAAATTCATAAATATCATCTGCCACAATACCCCAAACTTTAATGGGTCATGGAAAAGGGCCATAGTCTTTTGCCAAAAAGTCGCTTTTACAAGACCCTGCTCTTGTAGTCGATCCTTGACTAGTTTAGGCATGCCATAGATTACTAAGAACAAGCCTCCAGACATGGAAAACACCGCACCCACATAGATGATTGTATGAGCTATATTCTGAGCAGGTACAACAGCCCAAGCTCCTATTGTAAGAGTAATTGTACCAAGTACCATGCTAGGCATAGCTATTTTATGCCATATACCTTTAAAATCTAACCATCTTCCCATTACCAAAGTTATTGCTATCCCCATTAGAGCCAGCATAATATGTAAATGACCCACTATTGATAGTTGCAGGTGGTTCTTTACAGGATGACGTATGGTGTCTTCTGCCAAAAACACTTCAAAGCCATTACCAAAATATGATGCTACCATTCCTCCTAAAGCTGCGGATCCGAGTGTAGCTAAAGTCATAGCCCAAAAGGCAACCCTTTCTAAGTCTAGACCAGAAGGTAGATGAGCATATGGGGAACCTTTTTCTAAATAGTATTTTTTATTCCAAGGCCACAGGGCCACAGCTAGTATCAAGCCTGATAAAAAAATCATCGATAAGCCAAATACATACATACCATGCATTACCCAGTTACGACCAAAATAAGCAAATAACAAGCCTGCCGGTACAACAATAAGATACCCTGCTGTTACCAATGCATTTGCAAATAGAGCTAATTTCTTATCCATCCTTACATTTGCGGTAATTAAATATACTAAAATAGCTATTACTGCCATGGCTATCACATGATAGAGCATTATTACCCTACCCTCGCGTTCTGCCTCTACCATTTTCATGCCTAAAACTTTTACTGTAATATCTCTTACTCCCATTTCCACCATGGGTCCTGACAAAGTACCCCAAATAGCTGCTATTATGCTTATTATCGCTATCGCCATAAGCACCAACCCATTTGTGGAACTAAACAGGTACTTTATACGATTGGACATTAATCGCCCTCCCCCATTCCTTATCATTTTTACATTCTCTTCAGTTAATAAGAAAGGTTAGAAGTGAGCCAGGCATTTCACCCAGCTCACATACACTTTCAGCTAAATCTGATTACGGAATAATGTTTGGCACCATTAATTTAATTTCCAAAATACCAACATGAGAACAGCACCAACTACGACAGAACCAATCAAAAAATATGATCCTTCCATCACTTCACCTCTATTCATTGTAATGTTATGGTTCCATTACACATCTGAATTACCGTACTGCTATTCTATGCACTATGAAATTTTTCCGATATTGTTCCTTTCTGTTCTACATTACCAATAAGCAGTCGTTTTACCATGGGAATTAACAGGATTGCTACAATAGCCAATCCAGCTAAGCCCTGAAGTAAATAATCCACGGTAACATGACGATAGTAATGGGTTAATAGGCCAGTAAAACCTGTGACTGCTCCTGCAGATAGTCCAATCCACCAACCAACTTCTTTACGCATTGCCAGCAAATAGATAGCAGCCGTAAGTCCCAGTACAGCTATCCAACCTGCAGTACGAGCATAGTTTAATACAAAGATATCTGGTCCATATTGGGGTAGCATAGGATGCCCAATTAGTATGCGGTGTGCTGCATGGCCATTACCAAAGGTATAAGCAGCTGCAACCCCGAGCAAGGTAAAAATTGTGAAGAGGATTGCTTTTTCAATAGCACTACTTTTACCCGCCATAACAATAGCAAAATAGGGGATTAGGCCGGCTGCCATGATAATTACCGCTGGCGGAAAACCTGCATCAGGCGAACTACTAACAAAGTTCATCCAAGGTACCAGCATATAAGCCCCACCTATAGAAGGCATTGCAAGACATATCAAGGCAATTGCTTTAGCCCATTTAACCCCATTGTACAAGGGCTTAGCAATAATGAATAAAACTAATCCTCCAATGAATGAAAGCATTGTCCATTGTGCAAAAAAGAAACCAACCATTGCTGGAGTATTTTCTATAAGCGGTGCTGCTGGGTTTCCTTCAGCATAAAACTTATCAATTCGTTCAAACTGGGCCACTTGAATCGTATCCAAAGCAGGTGCAGTCATAAACGGCTGTACTCCAATCATGAATACGGCTGATATCAACACCAAAACGATAACTAACTTTCTTGCTCCCGAAGATACTTCTTGAGAATATAATGACATATTAATAAAACCTCCTTCATAGCCTATGTTTTTTCTAAACCTGTCTTAAACTAGAATCAGCCTAATTACAAATACAAAAAGATTACTATTACCTTTAATAAATCATTGCATTATATCACCCCTATTTCTTAAGAAGATTATTTCTATCTAATAAGAAACTATCATTGAATTTCAAAAAATACTTTGACTTTAGGCAAAGCAATAAATTAATTTTATGTATATAATAAGGATGACTAATAATAGAATCCGAAAACTATAATTCTCTGATCTAAGCATCTTTGCAAACATAGTCATAGAAGAAAGGTATTTCAGGGACCTTTCAGCTACCCAATACTGCCAAGGGGGTAACATTCTGTGGATAATGTATTGATTATGATGTCAAAAGCATTGGTATTTAGAAAATTGAATAAAAAAGAGCTCACAAAATTATGTGAGCTAGCCGTATGTCGTGACCTAAAAAAAGGTCAAATAATCTCTTTGTATAATGATTTATTGCCTTATATTATTTTGGTACAAAAAGGAATTATGGTAATGGCGAGAGAATCGCATAAAGGCCATAGCCTTGTTTTACGCACATTTAAACCGGGAGACATATTTTTAGGGCACGCAATAATTGACGGGGGCCCCACACCCGGAACACTCCAAGCAATTCAGACAAACACCAGGATCTATTTATGGCATAAGGATCATTTAATGCCTATTATAAAACAAAACCCAGAAGCTCTTTGGGAAATTACTACAATTCTAATGAAGCGAATGCGCGAAGCTTCTAATACAATTAACCAAATGGCTTTTGAAGACGTTTTAACCCGCCTTGCAAGCTTAATACTCGACGAATACTATTCCAAGGATCAACATCAAGTTCCCAGAAATATGACACTTGATGATATGGCAGCAAGGATAGGAACTAAGCGTGAAGTTGTTTGTAGGCTACTTTACCGATTAAGAGATAAAGGCATAATTGAAATCACACGAAATCAGTTTCTTATCAAAGATATTGAAAATTTAAAATTATTGGCTAAGGATATCTAGCCATTGCCTGAGTTTAGTCAGGGACATGCAGTAATTGATAGAGGACCTAGGCCTGGGACACTCAAGGAAATGATGCATCCTCATCCCTATCTCTATCTAATGTTAGAAGCCTGTCATCCTTTATTTAATTATTGCAAAAATAACAAAAAACTTGGACCGAATTGGTCTCAGTTAATTATTGATTTGGTGGAGATAGAGGCACTTGAGCCCTGACCTCCTGGATGCCAGTCAGGGCTCTCCCATCTGCGCCATATTCTCACATTATGCATTTTGAGGGAAGCCATCGTATCCCGCTTTAGTTGACCCCCTATCCAAGATCGCAGAAGCAGTAGATAAGAGGTTAAAATATTCCAAGCCTTTTATTAATTCTCTTTAAGATAAGGGACCCCCAATTTGGCAGGCACATTAAATGATTTTCGGGTAATTGTTAAAACAATCGTCAGAATATATGGTACAGCAATAAATAATTCATTAGGGAAAAAGGAATTGCTTCCTATAGACTGCATATAAATAGCTACTGCTTCCGCAAACCCGAAAGCTAGAGTACCAATAACTGCGCCCTTTGGATTCCAATTTCCCAAAAAGCAAATAGCAAAAGCAATCCAGCCACGACCGCCAATTATGTTAGTAGCAAACATTCCCAGAAAACCAATGGAATAAAAAGCACCGGCTATTCCGCCCATAACACCTGCGAAAAGCACCGCAAAAAAACGAATAGTCAAAACATTTATTCCCGCAACATCTACCGCTTCAGGATTTTCACCAGCCGAACGTATCGTTAAACCCATAGAAGTTTTATAGAGCATAAAATACGTTAGAGGTGCAAGAAAATAGATTGCGTATGTTAAGATATTTTGATTAAAAAATATTTGCCCAATTACCGGAATTTGTGAAAGTACTGGAATTGGAATCGTTGTTAGGGGACTAACTGTCAGCGGAGTTATTGGAACCCCAAAAATGACACGGTACAAAAATGCACAAAGACCTACTGCCAAAATATTAATGGCCACTCCTGTAACAACCTGATGCTGCTTTAAATATATGCAAATCCATCCATACAAAGCTGCAACCAACAAGCCAGCAATAATGGCAGATAAAAACCCAACAGTCAAGCTGCCGCTCAAATACGCTCCAACAAAACCAGCCCAGGCCCCCATTAAGAAGATACCTTCAACGGCGGTTACCATTACACCAGTTCTTTCTGCTATTACTTCCGCTGTAGCTCCAAAAAGTAGTGGCGTTCCCATCATTATTGTTCTACCTAATAACAAGCTGATCATTATACCACCGCCTTTTGCAATTTGCGTTTTTCCCGGTTATTTTCCAACCAGTTTCTAACAAAATAAGCCAGAATTACAAATACCATCACAAAGCCTTGCATCAATTCAATGATACTTGAAGGTATCCCTGACATCTGCCCCATTATGGTACCACCAACCTTCAGCGCACCAAACAAAATAGCTGCAAAAATAATACCAATAGGGTTGCCGTTGGCTAAAATTGCAATCCCAATACCGGCTGCTCCAATATCTATATTAAAGCCCTGAACCAGCATATGCTGAACACCATTAACTTCCGTAAAGCCTGCAGCGCCGGCTAATGCCCCACTGATAAAGAATGCCAGAATGTAAATTTTCTTGGCATTGATTCCTGACATCTGCGCGGCTCTTGCATTATGACCCACAGCCCGAATGCGATAGCCCATCGAAGTCTTGTAAAGCAGAATCCATACACCAATACAAGCCAGTACTGCCAAAATGAAACCAATATGCAGTCTGGTACCCGGAATAATAGTAGGTAGCCAAACAGAGGGTGAAAGAGCTTCAGTTTGAGGGTATTCACCTTTAGTTTCCATTAAAAAAGTTCGCAATAGATAATTCATGATTGCCAAAGCTATATAGGTTGACATCATGCTAACCAAAAATTCACTAGAATTATACTTTGCCTTCACAAAGCCGACAAATGCGCCCCAGAGGCCACCTCCAACAATCGTCAGGAGCAAAGTAATAATTAGTACAAGCCAGCTAGGCAGGATATTCTGAAAAAATAGGGAGGCTGCTACTGCAATAACCGCTCCAATGTAAAATTGCCCCTGGGCTCCGATATTATATAAATTAGCTTTGTAGGTAAAAGCAAATGCTAAGGCAGTAAACATTAACGGTGTAGCTTTTACAAATATGTCCGCAAAGGTATAGCCGTCCCGCACTATTGATGTGATTAGTACGGTATATGCGTTTATGGGATTTTTATCAAGAAAAAGTAGCATTAATCCACTTACAGTAATTCCCAAAAGAATAGCTAGTATGTTAGTAATTAGTAAATCTCTTAACTTAGCATGCATCTTTGCTCACCTCTCCTCCTCGAAACCCCGCCATTAAAAGACCAATTTTTTCAGTAGTAAGCTCATCAGGATTAAATACCCCTTGTATTTCACCCTTGTACAAAACAGCAATTCTGTCAGAAAGAGCAAATACCTCCGAAAGCTCAGTAGATACCAGTAAAATACTTTTTCCATTGTCTCGTTCATCAAGAATTACTCTGTGAATATGGTTAACAGCCCCTAGATCTAACCCTCTGGTTGGTTGATCAAAGATTATTACCTTCTGCCCATTATCGACTTCTCGGGCCAAAATTACTTTTTGTTGGTTACCCCCTGATAAACCGCGGGCAATTGTATCCGCAGATGGCGCCTTAATTGAATACTCCTGGATCTCCTGTAATGTGTATTGATTAAGCTTTTTCTTGTCAATAAATCCGTCTTTTTTCCATTTTCCACCATAGCTGCTTTTGAGCATCATATTCTCGGCAATTGACATCTCCATAATCATGCCATCTCTGCTTCTATCAGCGGGGACATAACCAATTCCTAGATCTATCCTTGCTCTAGTATCTCTTTTAGTAATATCCTTCCCATCCAATAGGATTCTCCCACTTGTAGGTGAAATAGCACCATACACTACTTCGCAAAGTTCCTGCTGGCCATTGCCGCTAACTCCTGCAATCCCAAGGATTTCTCCTTTGTGTACTGTCAAAGAGACATTTTTTAAAGCCGGAACTCCAGTTTCTTCTTTTATAGTAACATCTTGTATTTCTAACCATGCTTCTTGGCTGACAGGTTTCTGCAGACCATCTTTTGTTGCCCAGTTTAAATCCCTGCCTATCATTAATTTAGATAATTCCATTTCATCTGTCTCGTCTCGTTTTATGTCTCCGCAAACCTTTCCTGCCCTCATGACGACAATCCGATCAGCAACACTCATTACCTCTTTTAACTTGTGAGTGATAAAAATAACAGAATTACCCTGTGCGGTATAATCTCTTATAAATTGCATAAGGCTGTCAGATTCTTGAGGAGTAAGAACTGCGGTAGGTTCATCCATAATTAAAAGATTTGCTTTTTGATGCAGTGCCTTTAAAATCTCTACTTTTTGTTGAACACCTACAGCCAAATTGCGGATATAGTCATTAGGATTAATATCAAATCCATAAAACTCAGCCAGCTTTTTAATTTCTTCCTGTAGCAATTTGTAATCGATGATTCCACGAACATTTCCTAAGATAATATTTTCCATTACAGTGTGAGCAGATACCAGAGAAAAATGCTGTTGGATCATAGAAATTCCATGTTCCATGGCATCCTTAGGGGAATTTATTTTTACTTCCTTGCCATCCTTATATATTTTCCCTTCGTCGGCTTTATAAAGTCCATAAAGAATTTTCATAATCGTACTTTTACCTGCTCCATTTTCCCCTAACAAAGCTAAAACTTCGCCTCGACGGATCGAAAAGGAAACATCTTTATTCGCAATTACTTTGGCAAAATACTTACTAATGCCATTAAGTTCAAAAAAACCTTCTCCCATAATTTCACCGCCTACTTTTAAAAATTAGCGGCACCTCTCGGAACCGCTAATTAAATTTGTTTATTTTCTATTTTCTATTTACATTTACTGGCTGAACGAGTTTACTTATTGACAAACATTGCAGTAAAATCAATTTCTCCCTTACTGGCTTTAGCCATACCTTCAGTCACCTTATCCTGGATTTCTTTGCTAATATTATCGGTGTACACCGGCTTAAAGATATTCTCTGCAATTCCTGCTTGATGCACTTTGTTTCCTTCTAAACTACCATCAAGATATTTTTGAACAGCCCAAACGTAGAATGTTTCAAAATCAAAGACTACAGAACCTACAACTGTATTAGGATCAATTGTTGTCTGATCTCCAGAGAAACCAATAAACTTAACACCTTCTTCTTTGGCAGCCTGAATAGAGCCTAAACCAACCTGATTTGCATAAACAAACAATACATCTGCTCCGTTATTAATCATTGTTTCAGCCATTTGTTTTCCTAAAGCTACGTCATCCCAACTATTTGCATAGGCACGAACTGCTTTTGCATTAGAAATACCGCGCTCTTTGGCTATATCAACAGATACCTTCTCATACACATCCAACAAATTTTCCATAGCCTTATTGGGGAAACCACCAATTGTGGCAAATTGACCGTCTTCAGTAACTTCTCCCGCCATTAAAGCAGCTATGTAACTCGCCTCATATTCTTTCGGGAAAATTGGTGATACGTTTGCTCCGTTGCTAACCATACCATTTACTACACAAAAAGTCGTTTCAGGATAACTTTCGGCAATTTTATTTGCTGCCTCATCAAATTGGGTGCCTGCTGCCATAATTAAATCATATCCACGCTCTGCATAATTTCTAAAGGTAGACTCATAATCTGCAGCCTGTACATTCTCTACATATTCCATTTGTGTACCAAGAGTTTCATTGGATTTTACCAACCCGGCATAGTTTGTTGCGTTCCAGCTTTGATCGTTAATAGGCCCGGGTAAAATAAGAACCATTTTGTAATCTTCATCATCTTTCTCTCCTGAATCTGCTGTTTGACTGCATGCAGTCAGCGAAAGCAGCATTACTGCGGCCAATACAATTGCTGTTAATTTGGAACTTTTCTTAAACATTTCCTTCCCTCCCCAGTATAATTTAAGAGTAAATCCTCTCAAATTAATTGTAACAAAGACAGGCGAATACGATAGTAACAGTAATGTCGAGTTTCTATTACTATCTTGATATAATTGTTACTTATTTGATATTTTGCACTATTTTGTTTTGTTTAACTTTTTTCTACGTTCCTCTTCCGGAGTTATGCCCATATACTTTTTGTAAAGTCTGGAAAAATAGCTGGGGTTCTGATAACCTACCCTATAAGCTATCTCTGTTATTTTTAAATCAGTATTGCTCAAAAGTGACCTTGCTTGGATCAGACGATAATTAATCAAGTAAATACTAAAATTTTCTCCTGTTACTCCCTTAAACAATCTGCTGAAATACTCCGGGGAACGATAGACCTGGCTTGCAACGTCTGCCAGCGAAATGGCTTCATGAAAATGCTCATGAATATAATTCAAGGCCTTTTCTATAAATTTATTGTTTTCGGGATGATCACTTGGATCCTCTGTCAGCGTTTTTTTGGCGGCATATTCCAACTGGTCATTGATTCTTTGCCTGTCGTGATACGCATAGCGACCCTCTTCTATCTTTTCCAAAATCTGAATCAATTCTGAGCTTCTTAATTCAGACTTTAAAATATATTCCTTGGCACCGCAGGAAATTGCTTGTTTTGCATAAGAAAACTCAGCATGATTTGTCAAAATAACAAATTCCGTCTGAGGTAGTACCTGCTTAATATTTTTCATTGTGGTAATCCCATCCATTTTAGGCATCCTGATATCCATAATTACCACATCAGGCCTTTCTTTTATAGCAAGCTCATATGCCTGCCATCCATCAGACGCGGTCCCAACAACCTCCAGACTATCCTTTTTATCTTTCAAACAATAGTTCAACCACTCTCGAATCGGCTGCTCATCATCTGCAATAACTATTCTTAACATAATTCCTCCCTAGGTATAATACCGTAATTTAAGGATTATTTTACTTCCTTCTGGCTGATTCTGCTCAATTGTCAAACCATAGGAGCCTCCACACAAAATTTTAATTCGTTCATGCACATTTAAAATTCCTACTCTGTTCATTTGAACCTCTTTACTAAAGATTTCAGTTATTTTTTCCTGGCTTATCCCGATTCCATTGTCAGAAATACTAATATATAAATCATTATCTGCTAATTCAGCTTTTACTTTAATGACAATCAATCTATTTGCCTGCAGGCCAAAAAAAATAGCATTTTCGATAATTGGCTGCAGAATGAATGAGGGGATTTGGGCATCTAAGGTATTTTTATCCAGTAAGAATTCTACTGTAAAAGCATTGGAATATCTCATCTTTTGCAGGGCTATATAGTCCTCTAAGTGGTTAATCTCATCTCTTAACGGTACGAATTCATCTGCACGGGACAGCACCCTTCTAAGCAGCTTAGAAAAATGATAAAGCATTTCCTCTGCTGCTTCATGTTTACCCATTTCAACATAAAAACGAATAGAGCTTAACGTATTATAAATAAAATGCGGATTAATTTGAGCCTGCAAAAAATCAAGCTCTAGCAATCTTTTTTGACGTTCATTGTTAATATTTTCTTCGAGCAGATAATTTACGCGATGAATAAGTTCATTAAAAGAAATAGAGACTTCCGAAAACTCCCTATAAGTACTATCAGGAATTTGAATCGAAAGATCACCATTGTTGAATTCAGTCATTTTATTAGTCAGTAAAGCTAACGGTTTTGCAATTTTTTTTGCTACTACAATTAGTGCCAAACCTGTAAGTAAAACACATAAAAATCCAAAAGCTAATAAAAAAAACTCTATTTTTTTTAGAGGCATCATTGCACTTTTCAAAGAAATTGACTCTACAATGTACCAACCGTATCCGTTAATTTGGTGAAAAATGTGGAGCTTGCCATCTTTTAAATAATAGTTTTCCAGCTTGTTTCTGTTATTTGCTTCAACAAAGCTATTTAGTGTTTTATTCATTTGGTCTTTATCCTTATGAGATATTATCACGCCGTTATTGTCCACAATGCTGAAACCCTTTTCTCCATTGGTCAAACGAATGTAATTGTCCCAAAGCAGTTTTTCATTAACATTTAAAAGCAGCAGCCCGTAATTTTGTTTGGAAATATATGCATTAACATTTCTTACTACCTGAAAAAAATAGTTGGTTCCTCCTAAAGCGTTTTGAGAAGTCTTAATGGGAAAAATCACGCTATCGGTACGGTTTTCCAATATTTTACTATATATAGCCAGGTCTGCCTCCTGATTGGATGACATGGAGTACGAAGTGGAGTAGGTATTACCGTGCCTGTCGATCAAATGTGCGTCAATGAGCATCGCCGTATTCCGATAGGACCAGATATAACCAGCCATAATACCTTCAATTTTTTGAATTTGTTCCTTGCTTACACTCTCTCCGTCTGAGCTATTTTTTAGTAATTCAATGATACTCGTATCATATGCAATGCGGCTGGCTAGGACCTCAACATCCTTTAATTCCTGGTCGATTCTAATAGCAAGCTGCTGAAGCATATTTGAGTTGAGCTGAATAACCTCTTTCTGAATAACTGTTTCAGCATATTTATAGGTCGAAAAGCCCAAAAAGATAATCAGGCATTGGAGGATAATAAACAAAATAATGAACAGCTGAAGAATTAAACTCCTTTTTTTCATCAATAATTTTCCTTCAACATGGAATTTTTGAGACCGTCATTCAAACTTTTTACCGTTCTAATAAGGTTAAGCAAAGTTAATTTAATTTATTTCGTGTTATTATGAGAGAATTCCTGCATATAAACAGAAATTCTTCACCTTCAGTCTTGCATTATGCACGGATACCGCTTATTAAAAACAAATTTAAATCTCCTATTGACAATAACTAAAAATAGTGTATTATTGTATTAAGTGTTTAATACAATAATACAACGGGGTGATATCATGTCATGGGAATTGAAATCTGACAGACCTATTTACACCCAGCTGATTGAACAAATTGAGCTGATGATTTTTTCCGGTGTTTATCCACTAGGCACCAAACTGCCTTCGGTACGGGACCTGGCTCAAGAGGCCGCAGTTAATCCCAATACTATGCAGAGAGCTCTAGTGAAATTGGAGGAGGATGGTCTCATCATTACACATCGCACAAGCGGTCGGTCAATTACGGAGGATGCACATATGGTTGAAATGGCAAAAGCAAAATTGGCTAAGGAACAAATCTTGGAGTTCCTGGAAAAAATGCAGTTAATGGGCTTTAAACAAAATGAGATATTAACCATTATTAATAAGATGATAAAGGAGATGAAGAAATGACTGGTATTTTAGAATGCGAAGGACTTACAAAAAAATTCGGAAGTAAAGTAGCCGTATCAGATGTAAGTCTAGATATAGAACGGGGCCAGATTGTAGGGCTTTTGGGACCTAATGGTAGCGGGAAAAGTACTCTAATTAAGCTTGCAAACGAACTTTTAACCCCTACTAGTGGAAAAATTCTCATTGGAGGCAACACCCCAGGCATTGAAACTAAGGAAATTGTATCCTACCTCCCGGAAAAGACCTATTTGAATGATTGGATGCGGGTAAATCAAATCATTGATTTGTTTTCGGATTTCTATGCTAATTTTAATTCGTCTAAAGCTTACGAAATGCTGAAAAGTTTAAATATCAACTCTAGTGACAGACTAAAAACCATGTCCAAAGGTACAAAGGAAAAAGTACAATTAATTCTTGTCATGAGCCGTGAAGCTGAGCTTTATCTTTTGGATGAGCCTATAGGTGGAGTAGACCCAGCGGCAAGAGATTATATTCTTAAGACTATTCTTAGCAATTATAATGAAAACTCAACAGTAATTATTTCTACCCATCTCATTTCAGACATAGAAAATATATTGGATTATGTAGTTTTTATAAATCAAGGTAAAATAGTCTTAAATTCTTCTGTAGATGATATCCGGGATGAAAAGGGTAAATCGGTCAATGCTTTATTCAGGGAGGTCTTCAAATGTTAAGCAAACTTTTAAAGTACGAGCTAAAAGCGACTGGGAGAATATTTGTACCACTATTCCTAGCTTTACTGATGTTCGCAGGAATTACTAAAATCATTTCTACTATTGGTCCCGAGAAATGGGCTGCCCCCGCAGTCATCAGCATGGCCATCTACGTCATTATTATGGTGGGAATGTTTGTAATGACCTTTGTTATGATGGTTCAACGTTTTTCTAAAAATCTGCTTTCGGATGAAGGCTATTTGATGCATACACTACCAGTAAAACCTTGGAAACATATTGCAAGTAAACTCCTTATTTCTATGCTTTGGATAGTGACTAGTGGAATAACCGCCTTAATTTCAATCCTTATTATTGCTCTTGAAAAAGGAGACATAACTACACTTACTGGGCAATTGACAACTTTTTATTACCAAGTGATTGAACAATTGGGAATCTCAACATACATTTTGACTTTTGAGTTTATCATAGCAATTCTTATAGGCTTAGCTGCAGTCATTTTGATAGTATATGCGTCGATTTCCATTGGGCACCTTTTCTGTAAACATAAAATACTGGCCTCCTTCGGAGCCTTCATTGCCCTAAGTACTCTTTCACAGATTCTTTTGACAATCATCAGCCTGGCCCCTGGAACAGACTATCTTTTCAATAATCAACATGTCTCTTCCAATGATTTCGTTGGCATGCATGGATTAATTCAAATAGCAATTGCTTATGGAATTATTATTGAAGTAATCCTATGTGCAGCTTACTACGCAATAACAAATTTCATTTTAAGTAAGCGACTTAATTTGGAATAAGCAGCTTGCAAAATAATTGGGCTAATCAAAAACAACTAACTGTTCACAATGCCTTATGAATATGTTGAGATGTAAAATGCACACCCTTATTCAAATTTGCACCAGGGTGTGCATTTTTAAATTTTTTCAGATTAACTCAGCATAGTTTCTCCCACCATAAATTATTCTCACAATAAAAACAGTCTTTGCTTCATCGTCAATACGGTATAATATAAGATAATTTTTGATAGCTATTTTTCTATATCCTTGTCTGCTGAGACTGACATCTTTGCATAAGCTATACATGCGTGGGTTATGAACAACAGCGTAGTAGCTTTTTTCTACATCTTCAATAAAACTTGTCGCTGCTGTCGGATTAACAAGTTCTACAGCAATGTAATGAACTATATTATCAATGTCCTTGTGAGCCTCTTTTGAAACAATAAGCTTATAAGTCATATTTTTCTCTAGTTTTTCTTAAAGAATCAAAGCCATCCATTACTTCACCTCTAGCAATAGATTGTTCAGCTGCATCTAATTTTCTATAAATATCATTCATTAACATAGTTTTCTCGTAGGTTTCCATACTCATGATAACCATATCACCATAGCCATTTTTAGTTATAAACACAGGTTCTTTCGCTTTTCGGCACATTTCCGAAAGCTCACTAGTTTTTTTCAAGTCCCTAATTGGAATAATCTGAGGCATAATTATCATCTCCTTTATTCGTATGAGCCAATCATACCATAATTATGCCCTAGTTTGCTACTTTTCAATTAAGTTCCATTACTTCTCTTTTTGCACTGGGGCTTAGTTTTCTTGCTTATAATTTGAAACGAGCTATCAATATGGTTGGCACTAAGAAACTGCTGGCAGCAATCAGGGCTTAATTGCCTTTTTTAAATGCGGTTTTGCCAAAACTACAAATTTTTAGAATGAAAATCTCTTATAGATATACCAAAACCCGCATCTTTGCGGGTTTTCAGACAAATTATGGTGCGGGAGACAGTACTTGAATTTACGAACAATGACTATTATGACATTTTTGAGGAGGTTTAGCGTATCGGTGTATTTGTTGGGGTGTTAAACCCATATGCACCAAAGCAATATTGCTAGAAGGTAGCAATACAGCACAATACTTGGAGCAATTGTTTTTAAAAGTTTCATTTTCCTTTTTTGCATAGTTATCTCCATTAATGGACTTTTTGCCTGTACCACAATTGGTTCCCCTCCTTGTAATTTAAAAACCAACTTCATTAATGACTTCATCACGAGAAATATTTCTTGCCAATGAGTTTGCTATGATCCTAGTCATGTTCTCTCACAACAATAAATAATTTAACAATCCCCCAAGCAATCACAGCATAAACAATCATTGCTATAATTGTACTAGGCTCTAAAACTGCCTGTGTTTCAATCCCCTCAGTTGCTGCAGACCTAAAAATAGTGCTAAACGGAATTAAAAACACCTGTGATATTGAATAAATGAAAGATACGAAACCACTATCTGGATTCGCCCCCAAAATTTTAAATACCAAACGAAACGCAAGCAAAGTCTCTAAAACACCTACAATATAGTAAACTACTCTTCTTGCTTTAAACCTTTCCTCATCTGGTTTTCTAACGATTTCTTCAGTTATTATTACATTATCTAGTTGTTTAACAATTTGTTCTGTCATTATTACATTCCTCCATCTTTTTAAAAACCATAAGCTGTTACAAAATTTAAGCTTTTAAGTGGGATTCAATTATACTTATTAACGCCTGCCACCAATGATATTTAGCAAAATTACAACAATAGCAATTACGAGAAGGATATGGATAAACCCTCCCATAGTATTCGAACTAACTATTCCTAGAAGCCATAAAATTATGAGAATTATCGCAATCGTCCTAATCATGTTTCATCATCGCTTTCTCTACTCTAAATTATGATTATTTCAGCAAGCGTTGCATATTGTAAAATTTAGTGCTATAGATAGTCAAGCCCATTTTTGCTGAGCTTGACTTGTTTTTTCTCAAATTAAACTTTAGTCTTCTTCTCTCCTGCCATAGCCTTTAAGAAACATGCCACCAGTCAGGGCGATAGCAACTCCACTAATTGCCAGCAGCAGACCAGCCCCACCTGTTTTGGGTAGCTCAGGTTCTGGCTCAGTTTCTATAGGAGGTGTAGGTGTAGGTGTAGGTGTAGGTGTAACTTCTATCTCTTCTGCTACAACAACAACGCTAGCATTACTAGTGTCCAATACAGTACTTGTTCCATATGTTCCAGATGCAGTGGCAATATTGACTATGGTAGTTCCTTCATCCTGAGATTGAACCACATAGGATTTAGTGCCGGTTGCCTGTTCATCTACATCTAGAGTACTCGAACCCATACTTATTAATCCTAATTTATTATCTTCTACCTTTACATATAACAAAGAAACGTTTCCAGTATTCCTGACAGTAAAGGTATAAATTATCTCATCACCCACTTTAGCACTATTAAGACTGGCAGTCTTGATAATACTTATTTGAGGGTTGCTGGTGGTTCCACCGCCGCCACCGCCTGATGAACGACGAACCACGCTTATTGATGCATCGTCCATGGCAGAAACATAGGCTTCTAGGTCTTCATTAAACCATCCTTTGACAACAGCAATATTTACGATAGTTGTGCCAATATCATCAGATTGAGCAGTATAAGTTGCAGTAAACGTTTCGTTTTCTCCAGCTGCAATTACTATCTCATCATCGAACTCAACAATCATGCCCAGTTTGTTATCTTCAAGCTCTATCCTGAGCTCCATGTCACCATTGTTTTCAACTAAATAGTTGTAGGTTACTGTATCACCTGCATAAGCCTCATCAGAGTCAACGGTTTTGGTTATTTTTATTGGTTGGGCAGGTGTAGTCACACAAATATTTGTAATGATATTGCTATCTAGCGTGACCGCACCAGTTAGTGCCAGCAACTGTCCTTGGATCTTCGCACCGGTAGTGGCTGTGATAGATTCTGACGCTAAGATGCTTCCCGCAAAATCAGAATCTGTTCCTAAGGTTGCGGAACTTCCCATCTGCCAAAAGATTAGGCAGGACTGAGCACCGTTAATGAGTTTAACCTCGCTGGCCGATGCTGTGGTGAGTGTGGATCCGACCTTAAATATGAAGACAGCATTGGGGTCGTTCTGGGCATCTAACGTGAGAGTGCCCGTTATTGCCATACTGGAAGTAGATGTGTAAACGCCGGGAGTCAAGGTTCTTCCACCAAGGTCAGCGGAAATAGTTTCATCTGTTGCTCTTCCCACGGTGTCGTTGTACGCGGTTGCCAGGTCAATTTTGGCTTGAAGTGCAACTGCATCAGTCATGTATACCGTCCCATATACTGTCGCGGTTCCCTGCCCCGTAAACTCAGTCCCTGGATGCAGTCCAACATCTCCTGTAATTTCGCTCGTTCCCGTATTGGTAATTGTCGATCCAGCTAAAACGGCTAAAACTGGAGGCTGTTCCAAGCTCCACAGGGTCTTTCTGTCCTGCTGCTAACGGTATTGTCATTATTAAAAGTAACGGTATTAGTATGGATATAAATAGTTTTTTATTATATGTTTTCATAACTATCAAATCTCCTTTTGATTTTTTCATGTTATCTTTTTCTTAACTCCTAAAGCACAGAGCTGCTTCTAATGAGTTCTCTCTTCATAAAATAAATCTTAGTGGAATGCTCCAGGTAATCATCAGAGATAACTATGCAGTCCACTCCAAAACTTTATACTGATGTCATGGGCAGGTTTATCTTTTGATTGTGACCCTCAGTCCAGTATTGACGGGCGACTCATTAAAGAGCTCCTCAGACTCACCTTCTTGGATTGGGGCGACAATATCCTTTTCCTTGCCCCACGCAAAACCTTCTTCATCGGGTTTTCTATCGATCTCATCACTCATTATTACATTCCTCCATTCATATTTAAAAACTACAAGCTGTTGACTATGTCGAGTTCAGGATAAAAGGAACAATCCTAGAGAAGTTCCGTTGGCACAAGAGCATCCACAATACCTATAAAGCTGGCTGCTATGCCGGCGCCAAGGATAGAAACAGTCATGGCAGTAACAAAAAACTGAGCCCCGTAAATAACGATTGCAGCCACAATGAACCCAACGACTCCTCTGCTCTGGGGGGATATTTCTTTACCTATAATAGCTTCCACGACGTAGCCCAAAATAGTGATAACAACCGCTGCCAGTAGCGCTGTGCCAAAGCCCACCATAGCAAAGCCTGGTAGTATGAAGCTAAAGACTGGCAGCACTAGTGCCGAGATAATAAGGCGAACGATTAAACGTAAAATGGTTATTCACCTCCATATGTTTTCCTTGTACCTAAATTCACATTCATAGATCAATTATGCCGTGGATGAACCTTAGTTCAAAGAATAAAAGTCTTTTTAAAGAATTCTACTAACAACTAGGTAAATAATGTAGATTACGACCACTATTCCAATAATTCTAAACATACTTATCACCCCTGTTACTAAATTTCACATAATATGTTTCAATCATATTTATATTAGTTTCTTAGAAGGGTTACTTCTGCATCCCAATTACCCATAGGCTCCCATTTAAGAAAAGCTTCATGAGTGGGACTATTAACCGCATCAGCAGTAAAACTTAAAAAGACCTCTGGGATTTGGTTTGTCATCCCCCCATAAAAATAAGTAATATACCATAAATTGTCTGGACCAGGTTCAGGTCCGAAATCGGGTATACTTAAAATATTTTTTATTTCCAGGAAAGTCATTCCCACTCTTGCACCCAAAATTTCTTGCTCTCCTCCTAGAATGATGCTGACTGCTAATTTTTTCTTCATATTCTCCGGCGAACTAAATAGAATGGGGCCGTTTTTAAAGTTAAAGAGCACATAGTTGTGTGGCCCATACAAATTGCTGTACCCCTGTTCATGTGGCTCCCCCAGCACTCCCTTTATCTCAGCAAAGCTTTTTCCAAGAAGATTTAATACCAGCCCCCTTTGCAAAGAATCAAAATCTATATCAGGGAGTTTTAAACAGCTTTCTACTCCCTCAATTTTTTGTTCCTGGGAGTATATAGGATCAACCATCTCTATGTCCTGGGAATATACGTGATTCTGCGACTGCCAAGACTGATAACCCCAGAGGATTAATAACAAGATACAAATTGATAATATGAAAAGAGGTAACGGTTTGCCAAGTTTATATAAGAACACGTTAATCCTCTCCTTCACTTCAATGATTTTTATAAAGCTTTACTGCTTATGTTTTTTGAAAGAATGCTTAGAATTCTATTTAGTATTAGGCAAATGGACGGTTGAAGGTAATCGATTTCAAGTTTGTGCAGAAGTCAATCTGTAACGACGATAAAATGTAAGAAAATTTAATTTAATTTTAATTCCATTTTATACCAGACGCTTCTTAGATGTATATCAGCATAGTGCTCATAAATAAGTAAGTAAAAACAAATCTGCAACAATGAGAGCCACACTATTGGTACAAAAGTGGACCTGAATATAATTATCCAAGCCCCCAGAACTTATTTCTATATGAAACTGGACCTAACCATTAACATGCTAATTATAAGCAATTGAATGAAGACTAACAGGAGTCGCCTCTGCAAGGTCGGTGATCTTGGTCTCTCCCGTTGTTGTAAAAGACAAGAAACCGATCATTTCTACTAAGAACCACAAAAATCTCGTTTCCAGCCACGCATTACCTTTACAACTAACTTGTCCAATTCACAACTCTTTATATATACTTCAGGATCTAAAAGATCTTGTTTTTTTTCTACCAATGTGTCTAGTTCCTTTTTTTTGTTTTCTAATTCAACTTTTAAATCTGCCATGACCTGCATTTCCTCCTTGTATAAATTCATATTTGGTAAACTTATGTTTATTGTTTCATGACTTTCAATTGCTATTACTTTCCATCAATAGTTATATTTATAATCAATTTGCTGACATTTCACGCATACTAGTCAAAATATTTTTAATTATATTCTAATAGTTTCTGAGAAGTGTATCAGCACAGTACTCATAGATACTACAAAGTTAGTTTCTTAATATTTCTAAAAACACTTCTATTAAGTCAGGGTCAAATTGAGTTCCTGAACATCTTTTAAATTCATTAATAATTTCTTTTTGGGATATAGGTTTCCTATAGGCCCTCCCGTTAGACATTACCTCGTAAGCATCAGCAATAGCTATTATCCTAGCCAATAAGGGTATTTCTTTTTTATTTAATCCTTGCGGATAACCTGAACCATCCCAGCGTTCATGGTGACATAAAATGTTATTGGCAACATGAGCAAATTCTTCAGTAGCCTGTGTAATCCTAAATCCTGTTTCCGGATGCTTTTTAATTATCTCCCACTCATCTGCAGTTAAGGTTTCATTTTTTGTCAGGATTTCTTCAGGAATATTGATTTTTCCGATATCATGCAAGTTAACCAGCAAGTTTAATTTGCTAAAATCATGCTCAGAAAGATTAATCTTCTCGCCAATTTTGTGGGCAACAGCTAACATATGCACAGTATGCTCCTCAGTCTCAAAGCTCTTAGCCGCAAGGGTTTTAAGCATAGCATTTAGCACAGCATTCCTTGTGTTCCTGCTTTCTGCAGACTTATGCTTGTACATATCGTCTTCGGCTTCTTTCAATATTTCTGGAAGAGGTTTATCTGCATTATTTTTTGTAGCTACACCTAAAGCTATTGATATAGGAACATCTTTTATATAAGCTTTACAACATTTATTGTTTATTCTTTCGCACATAGTATTTACTTCATTTTCTGTAGTTTGCGGTAAAAGAATAACAAACTCATCACCAGCCCATCGAGAAATAATATCCTCTTCTCGACATGATTTCCGTAAAATATCAGCAATACATTTTAGCATATCATCTCCTGTACTGTGCCCATAGGTATCATTTACTAGCTTAAGACAGTTTAAATCTGCCATGATGATGCTGATAGGCAACTGTCTTACTGTATTTAACCTATCCATCTCTGCTTCCAGATAAGTTCTATTATAAAGATTTGTAAGCCCATCGTGAAAGCTGATGAATCTTAGATTGTTTTCCATCTGCTTACGCTCGTTGATGTCTACAACTGCAATGCGGTACTGGTGCCTGTTTTCAACAGCCATGGCTTGAATGTGCACATAGAATGGTTCCATTCCTGTTTTGAGGATTGCCACCTCGCAGTTATCTTTGGCTCCACTCATAAATACTTTTTCCAGGAAAGTGTTGAAAATGAGGCGGTACTCGACAGCAATGAATATACTGAATGGACTGTTTACCAATCTGGAACGATCTATCCCCAGCAGGTGTGAACCTGTCAAATTTGCTTTGATGATCGTCCCGTCGCGTTCCAAGGTGAAGTATCCTACTGGAGCAAAGTCGTAGAGTTCTGTGTACTGACTGAGATGTGCATCCAGTTCTAAGCGTACCTGCTGCAGTTCCTCGTTTTGCAGCTCCAGCTCGATTTGATGGACCTCAAGTTCATGAACAAGCCGTTGCAGTTCTTCCCGCGTCACAGGATAGCCTTCTTTTGGCTTGCTTTTTTTCAGCAACCCATTTGCCCGGCTCCGCAACTCGCCGGACAACTTGTTATTAATCTTACTCATGCTCGCCACTCCCGTGTTTTTAGATTTCAGGTTTTTATCTGTATTTTTTTCCGCTATAATCCCGCTATTTCATCCTGCAGTCTCTCTTGACCTGCATTCATCTTCATATTTCTTTTAGCTATACTTATGGGTGGTAACTATATTTCTCGGAAGTGTGTTTTTCATTTCTGTACCTCAATCACTAATCTTTTGGTTTTTTGAATAAAGATTATAGCCACAATAACCCCACCTATGCCTCTGCTCTGGAGGGGATATTTCCTTACCCATAGTGGCCTCCACGACGTAGCTAAAAAAGGTGATAACGACCGCCGCAAGTAGCGCTCTGCCGAATCCCACCATAGCAAAAGTTGGTAGTATGAAACTTAGAACTGGCAGCACCAGCGCCGAGATAATAAGGAGACCGGTTAAACGTAAAATAATTATTCACCTCCTACATTCAGTCTTTTTTATACATTGCTCTTCTTATGGGGTGGTTAGTTTATCCAAAATATTTTATATGGGTCAAGACCCCCACTTCTATAAGTGGAGTCTTTATCAGGTGGAGTAGAGTCTCCATCTGATTCTCCGATGTTCAGCTTTGGCTGAACGAGTTTACTGACAATGAAACTGTAATTAGTTTGAATATTAAATCTATTGTATATGCATAATTTCTGAGAAGTCTATCAGCACAATACTGATAAGTAAGTAAATAAAAACAATCCTTGTCACACGATAAGGATTGTTTAGTGTACTTATGGAGAAAGCTTTATTTTAGGACCTATCCTGTTTAAGCTTTTTGGCAAATTCAATCATTTCTGTCTCGTTGTTGAGATTTAATTTTTGCAGAAGATTAAAGCGGTGCGTGTCAATTGTTTTTGGGCTTACTTGTAATCTCTCAGCGATTTCCTTACGGCTACATTTATGAATAAAAAGTTTAAATATTTCCCGTTCCCTTGTTGTAAGCTTATTGTATACTATTAAATCCTTACTCACAGGAGGTGAGTCAATGTAATGGGTCACGATAGGCTCCAGTAACCCGGGACTCAGATATATTTTGTCATTTTTTACAGCATTTAGTGCTACTTTGAGCTCTTGAAATACAGCATCTTTAATCACGAACCCCAATGCACCAAACTTTAAAGCTTCCTTTACATACACTTTATCCGCATAACTAGAAAGGATAATTACCTTAGTGTTTGGAAAACGTTCTCGTATCTGTTTAGTTGCTTGCAATCCGCTGAGCTTCGGCATGTAGATATCCATAATAACTACATCGGGGGCCATTTCTCCTGTGAGAGTTACTGCTTCAAGCCCATCTTCCGCCTCACCAACAACCTCTGCAATACTATCATCAGTTTCTAATAAAGCACGCAGTCCCTGTCGGAAAATTGCATGGTCATCTACTAATAGAACACGCATAGCGAACGCCTCACTTTTTACAGATTGGTATAATTATTCTAATATAGGTCCCTTGACCGGGAGAAGATTTTATTTCGATTGTTCCTTTTAACAAAAAAACACGTTCTTTCATACCCAGCAAGCCAAGATGGTTAGAGGAGTAGTCGTTAAAAGCATTTATATCAAAGCCGATACCATCATCTCGAATCCTGCAGGTGACCGTCTTTGAATTCCAGGTAAGGTCTATAGTCAAATTGCTGGCAGAAGCATGATTGGCCGCATTGGTTAAAGATTCCTGAATACAGCGGTAAAGGGTATTTGCTACTTCTGGACTAAATTCTGGCACCTCAGGACCAACCTTCAACTGGGTATTCATGCTCGTTTTCTGATTCATTTCCTCTACCATGTCTTTTAACACAACAATTAGACCAAGAACGTCCAGCGCAGGGGGTCGTAAATAAGCTGATTTATGGCGGACTTTTACTATTGAATCATTTACTTTATTTATACTTTCCTGCAACCTTTCTTGAAGCTTTATATCTGCCTCAGAAATCACCGAGCAGACCAACTGCAGGTCCAGCTTAATGGCACAGAGGATCATGCCTACTTCATCATGCAATTCTCTAGCCAAGCGCATCCTTTCATTTTCAATAGATTGAAGCGCTTCGACGCGAACTGCTTCCGCTTCGGCTTCCTTTCTTGCTGTTACATCCCTGGAAATACCACGGTAGCCTTGTAAACAACCTTGCTCATCAAAAAATGGTATCCCACTTGTTTCAAAAAAGACAGGGTGCCCCTCTACATTCAACATGGTATTTTCAAATAAAGCAAAACTCTTTTGCCCTTGTATTATATCTTCAAAAAACAGTTTAGATCTTCCAGATTCCTCGGGATTCATAACATCAAAGAGTGTCTTTCCAATAATTTCTACAGCAGAGCCATAGCCAATTATTTCAAATATCCTGGGGTTAGTGTAAATATATTTGATCTCTGTATCTATCTCCCAAACCCAGTCGCTGGTCTGCTCCACTAAATCTTTATACCTTTTATTGCTATCCCGCAGTCCTTCCTCCGCCTGTTTGCGCTGGCTGATGTCAACTACTGCAATGCGGCACTGTTGTCCGTTTTCATAGGGCCTGGCTTCAATGTGCACATAAAGTAGGTCCATTCCTGCTTTGTGGATTGCCACCTCGCAGCTCTCTTTGGTTCCGCCCGTAAATACTTTTCCCAGGAAAGCGTTGAAAATGGGACCATACTCTGAAGCAATGAATAAACCGAGTGGTCGGTTTGTCAATCTAGAACGTTCTATCCCCAAAAGGTGTGACCCTGTTAGGTTGGTTTGGAGGATCGTCCCGTCACGCGCCAAGGTGAAGTAGCCCACGGGAGCAAAGTCGTAGAGGTCAGTGTACTGACTGAGATGTGCATCCAAGTCAGAGTGTGCCTGCTGCAATTCCTCGTTTTGTAGCTCCAGCTCAATTTGATGGACTTCAAGTTCATGAACAAGTCGTTGCAATTCTGCCCGAGTCACAGGAATGCCTTCTTTTGGCTTATTTTTTTTCAATCGTCCCTCTGCTCGGCTGCGTAACTCATTATTATTCTTGCTCATACTAATCACTCCCATCTTTTTCAGATGTCGGAGTTTTATCTATATTTTCTTCCTGACAACTCGCTATTTCATTCTGCATTTTCTTCCCGGTCTCGTTCATTTCTATATCTTTTTTAGCAATACGTCTCTCCAAATCGATCTGGGTCCGCATAAGAACAGCCTCAAGCGTCTTTAAAACGGTTATATCTGTAAAGGTAATCACCAAACCGTCAATTTTGTCTTCAATCGTGCGGTAGGGCATACTACGCACCCTAAACCAGCGCCCGTTGTCGGCGGTGACCGACTTTTCCTTAAATATAAGTGTCCGCAGTACTTCATTACCATCTGCAGCCAATTCCGGGTAAGACAGATCAGAGGTAATATCCGTGATTGGCCGTCCCACGTCGCTTGGAATCAGCTTGATGATCTTGGCCGTCTGAGCGGTAAAACGCCGCACGCGGAGCTTGTTATCTAGGAATAAAGTAGCGATATCAGTACTTTCAAGCAGGTTTTTCATGTCACTATTTACCTGGGATAGCTCTTCTACCTTTGTTAGTAGCTCGTAATTAACCGTCTGCAATTCTTCGTTTAAGGACTGCTGTTCTTCTTTAGACGAGGTTGTTTCCTCGTTTGTGGATTGTAGTTCCTCATTAGTGGACTGCAGTTCCTCGTAGGCGGATAAAAGTTCTTCCTGGGAAGTCTGCATCTCTTGATGAAAGGTCTGCAGTTCCTGACTGGCTTGTGCCAGTTCTAATTCCAATTCCGCCACACGGTTTCTATGGGCAGGTGCCCGTTTAGCCCTACCTGGTACTTTCATCATGGAGGGCACTCTGATTTCTGTAAATACAATCATGACCAGGCGCTGCTGCCTCTCCGTCTCTGGAAGCGGCTCAATGGTGACATCTGCTGTATTTCTCCCGTTATCAGTATCTATCTTTAAGTTTTTCAAGGTTACCGTGCTATTTTGGCGGAACGCTTTCTGGAAAGCATTGCTTAGCTTGTAGCGCAGCCCTGCTTGGGCCATAGCAAAAATATTCCAGTTAGCCTTGCCGGCTGGCAGTTCCAGATACTTGCCCGTTCGCCCAATAGTATAAAGAATATCTCCCTTGTCATTAACCAGCACGGCTGCCGGAGCATACCGTTGCAGGATCAACTGCTTCGCTATTTCCTCTAGATTCGGGTTATGCTTTTGTGCATGAGGATGAGTGACAGCCATTTTCAGCGCACCAGGCAATACAGGATAGCGTGAAGAAGGAAATTCGAACAACTCCGTGCGCGGGCTGAACTCTAACCGCCGGTAGAATCGCCCTTTACCATCTAGTAGCACGAAATGGTCAGAAAAGCTACCGGTAGTTTCCGCACTACCCAGAAATAGTATACCGCCTGGATTTAAGCTGTAGTGAAAAAGTGCCATGAGCCTTTTTTGCAGCTTGGAGGTCAGGTAGATGAGTAGGTTGCGGCAGCTCAAGATATCCAGTTTGGTGAAGGGTGGATCCATGATGATATTATGAGGAGCAAAAACAACCATCTCGCGAATATTTTGAGCTACGCGGTAACCGTCTTCTTCCTGGATGAAAAAGCGGCTTAACCTTTCCGAAGAAACATCTGCCTCAATGTTGGATGTATAAAAACCTTGACGGGCTTTTTCAATGGCGTCACGGTCCAGGTCAGTGGCAAATATCTGAAAGGAGATATCTGTAGTAGGTTTGAAATGCTCCAGTACCTCTTTGAAAATAATGGCCAGGGAATAAGCTTCCTCCCCTGTGGAGCAGCCGGGAACCCAGGCTCGTAGCGGCTGATGCGGCGAGCGCCCTCTAAGAAGCTCTGGAAATACCTGATCTTTCAACTGCTCCCATGCCCCTGGATCGCGGAAAAAACTAGTCACACCGATCAATAGTTCCTTGAAAAGCAACTCCAGTTCCTGAGGACTCTCCTGTAGCAAGCGGATATAGGTTGGTAGCTTGTCAATCTGGTGGATGCCCATGCGCCGTTCGGTGCGCCGGTAAATTGTGGTCTTCTTGTAAAGAGAAAAATCGTGGCCCGTCTGTGAACGCAGTAGAATAACTATCTTTTCAAAGGCACTATCTTCTTTATCTGCCATGGGTTCAGACCAGTCGAAGATTAGTGGTTTGTGCTTAAGGTGGGCAATAATCTTTAACGGTAGCTCCTCCACTAGGGCTACGATGTCAACCAGACCGGTGCCGATAGCGCTTTTTGGCATACCATTGAATTTCGCCGAAGCCGGATCCTGTGCAAGGACCACTCCGTTTCTTTCTTTAATGGCCTTTAGACCTAGCGTACCATCGGTTCCCATGCCAGAGAGGATCACTCCAATGCTCCGTTCTAGACGGTCATCGGCTAGAGAGCGAAAAAAGAAATCAATTGGCAGACGGAGACCGCGAGGTGCTGCGGGATCGAAAAGGTGTAACACTCCGTGGAAGATGGACATTTCCTTGTTTGGTGGGATAAGATATACGCAGTCGGGCTGAACGATAGTGTGCTCTTGTACCTGAAAGACGGGCATGATTGTTGCACGCTTAAGCAGTTCCACCATGATGCCCTCTCGCGTTGGATCCAGATGCTGAACCACAACAAAAGCCATCCCACTTTTTTCCGGCACATTCCCAAGGAAAAGTTCTAAGGCTTCTAAGCCCCCAGCAGAAGCACCAATCCCGATGATTGGAAAAATGTCCTCCTCTGGAGTTTTCTCTTGATCAGTTTCGTATTGTTCATCGTGTGAGCAGATCTCTTTTTGCATATCAGCATTCTTCTGTTTAACCACTCGTATCTCTCCATTCTTTATACCCAAATTTTCTGCACTAACTCTTACCCGCAAGATCACATTCTTTAAAAATTCCGGTTTCAAATAGAAGGTCATATCGCCTGTCGCTAAACTTCGTTATCTAAGGTCCTATTTGCGAGGGTAAAAAGCGTTCAACCATTCTCCCCCGCAAACCATATTTATTTTTTCCGGGATTCATGCTATTTTATCTCCTAATAACCCATATACCTCTATCTTTCAATAATATTCAAGCTAATTCCTGCTTTTGTAAAAAAAGGTTTTAAAATTGCAAAAAGCACTCAATCTCCTGAGTGACTTTGGTTTGTCGATTTTGGTCAGACTGTCACGCAAGGGTATTGAAAAAGCCACAGCTGAGCTGGGGCTTAGTTTTCTTGCTTATAATTTGAAACGAGCCATCAATATGGTTGGCACGGAAAAACTGCTGGTAGCAATCAGGGCTTAATTGCCCTTTTTTTAATGCGGTTTTGCAAAAACTACAAATTATACAATGGAAATCTCTTATAGATACATTAAAACCCGCAATGATACGGGTTTTCAGACAAATTATGGTGGAGCATATGGGACTCGAACCCATGACCCCTAGACTGCCAGTCTAGTACTCTCCCAGCTGAGCTAATGCCCCAAGTTATGCACTTCTATTATATGCAATTTCAATTAACTTTTCAATGGTAGTATTTCCAACGCAATAGTCCTCCCAGCTGCGCTATACCCCCACTATTTATTCAATTTCTTGCAGTCTATTATGTTCGACTGACAAAAAACATTATAACATATGGCGAATTTCAAGACAAGTACCCTGTTACTCTAGAAATTGCCAGAATTGGGCACATTACTTAGCTCTATTGTATTAACAAACCTATCCATTCCTTTATTAAGCCCACTATTTTAAATGTAACCTCTACATTACTTGACACTTCAATGCCCATTGTTTGTATAAGGGCATGGGTAAAGCCAGCGGATAGTAGCACACAAAATACCAGGATTTCCCTTATCTTCTTTTCCTTTAATAATCTTGGTAATTCAATAAAAGCTATAACCAATACTGATATTATCAACATTATTATGAGTAGGTGAGGCATTGTTAGTTCCCTCCAACTACAGGAGCTTCTATGGTAAGGTTTGTTCGTCTAACATGTGCCTCAACATATATGTTAACCGGAATATACGGGTATATATCATCCCACTGAGGCTCTAGTGTGTCACTCCATAGCCTAGGATAAGTTCGGAAAAATACTTCCCCAAAACCAAATACATCAGTTTTCAACTCTTTTTGTGCTTTATTTAAAGTACTTTTTATTTCCTGACGAATTGTTTCTGCTAATCTCCTTTCAATACTACGGCGAATTTTTGGATCAGCCAAGTCAGCAAAGCCAGTTTGGTCAGCCAGGTTCCCTTCAGTCCTTATGTTAATATTTACAGAAAGATTACCTGACTCATCTATTAGGGCCTCAATGCTACTGGAACTTCTTGTTAATTCAATGGTAACACTTTCATTTGTTTTAGCAGCCTGAAAGCTTATAACTCCATCGACTCTACCTAAAACCCATAATAGTCCCCCGCTTTCCTTTTCGTCTAAAAACCCTACTAATTTATCTTTTTTAAAAGCAGCTGTTCCAGCTACCCTAACTTCAGGGTTCTCTCCTATTTCAGGGTCTGCTTCAATAACTCTGATAACAGGCATTACAGGCTCCATGGTATTACCAACAGCCTGGCTTATAAAGTCCCCTGCATTTTGGGTTACTGTTGTTGAAATGCCAGGTAATGTCTGAACAAAGCCCATTGGAATATCCCCAGGGTTTGCCATAACTCTGATTTTGGCCTCTAGCACTTTTCCCCCTTGTCCAGTTGCCAGAAATAGTTGCGTGCTACGTCTAAACTCGTGATCAGTTTCTAGTATATTTAATACAGGCATTACTCCTTGTCGAGCCAAATCCTCACCTATAATTGCAGACATGGTATTCCCATAAAAAGGTCTTTTAGGAAGATACTCTCGAAGTTTTCGATTTGCTTCAAAGGCAGTTTGACCTTCAGCGTTAATCACAAAAACGGGGCTTTCGCCACTACCCCCATCACTTTTACCAGCACCACCTAAAGCCTCAGGTAGCAGTATTTGCACAGTCATTTTGTATTCTTTAAATTCCCCCACATCAAAAGCTATATTTGAAATTAATGCTAGATCTTCTATTTCTTCAATATCCCAGCAACTTACCATGATTATTGATGCTATCATAAGTAAAGCTAGTACTACCCCAAACAATAATACACTACTTTGCTTCTTTATTAGAATCGCCTCCTAACTTTTGCTTTGTCTTCCACTGATAGAATAATTGGGCTGGAACTAGAAAAGCTACAAGCAAAAGAGCTACTGGAAGAATACCAAATTGACCCACAATAGTAAACTCACTTTCCACTTGATGATTATCCATTGGTGCCATAGCCATAGACAAGAATAGATAAGCCAATGGAACTATAATATCCCTATAGCTTACATATATTAATTGGCTCAAAATATGTACACTTATGTATAAAAATATTGTAACTTCTAATAGACTAGCAATAGTCCATATTCCTAATAGAATAATCTCTATGCCGTTAATAAAGGCACCTATCTCAACCACTTTAGCCAATTGATAGGGAGGCAGATAAAATCTTTGTATATCAGCTACCCCAAAAACACCGATTGTAGAAGCTACCATCAGCAAAATAATAAAGGCACCTATAACTACACCGTATAAGTGTTGATGATACACCTTCTTGTCCAGGTTTTGAATTTTAGAAATTAACAAACCCACAAGAAAAACATGCTCTATACCAATAGAAAAAGCCAGCATTGCACCACTAAGTACAGGTTCAAGACCAAATGCAAGTAATGGAAACAGGTTATCCAAACTTAATTTATCTATTACAGTTAGGGGTAATATAGCAATGGATAAGATTAGTGGAAAATAGAAAAACTCTGCAACTCTAGCAAGAACCTCTATTCCTTCTTTTAAAATCCAAACAGACAGTAAAACAGTTGCTCCTGCAAATACAATTATGGGGGTCTGTGTATATCCAGCTGCAATATATGTAGCTCCTGCTAATCTTATTGTTAAGATATTTAGATTCATAATTACTAGGAATACCATGATTCCAAATAAACTACCAAGATAAGGTCCTAGGATTTTTTTGCTGTACTCTATAAATGTGTCATTTGGATGTTTTAAACTTAACCATATTACTATTACACCAAGAAACCAGGCAGCTCCATAGCCTAGAACTAATGAAATTGGGCTATCCCACTGGGCAACTAAAGCTAGTCTTCTTGGTAATGTTAAAAAAACAGTTGAAATTATTATAAGAGTAACCAGTTTAGAAAACTGCCCCTTAGAAATCTTTTCTTGCACAGCTTAACCTCCTTGAGGTTTTCCTTTTTTTTCCTTTGGCATCTGTCCTTTAGGCTGACGAATTTCATTGTCTGTCAACCTAATAGGTCTTCGACGCATAAGCCACCAAGGAACTCGTACTAGGGTATCTTTAATTCCTGCAAACCTTGCAGGTGTAATAGGAGCAAGATATGGGACACCAAAGCTGCGTAAGCTCACAGTATTGACTACTATTGAAATCAATCCTACCATTATACCGAAGACTCCCAAAATAGATGCCATAAAAAGCAGAATAAGACGTAAGGGGATAAAGGCAGAAGCAAAGCTGTAATTGGGAATGGAAAAAGAAGCTATGGCAGTAAGAGCGGTAATAATTACCATTATGGGTGATATTACCCCCGCTTCTACAGCAGCTTGCCCAATTACAAGAACCCCTACAATGCTTACAGCTTGACCAACCTGTTTTGGTAGCCTCAATCCTGCTTCTCTGAGTATCTCAAAGGACACGCCCATCACTATGGCTTCAAGAACCACAGGAAATGGTGTGCCACCCCTACCAGCCGCTATACTAATCATTAGCGCAGGTGGTAACATTTCAACATGATAACCAACAACTCCAATATATAATGCTGGTAAGGAAACGGATATAAACAAAGACAATATTCTAATCCAACGCAATAGTGTAGACACTACAAACCTTTCATAGTAATCCTCTGAAGCTTGTAAAAACTCCATAAAAACAGCTGGAGCGGTTAACACAGCTGGACTGCCATCAACTAATATGGCTACCCTTCCTTCAAGAAGGTTAGCAGCTACCTTATCTGGTCTATCTGTGTGAGCCATAGTTGGAAAGGGGGTAAAAGGATGATCCTGCATAAATTCTTCAAGGTAACCAGTATCCAAAATTCCATCAATTTCAATCTTGTTTAACCTCTTATAGGTCTCTTTAACCACATTAGGGTCTACAATTCCTTCAATATAACATACCGTTACTGCTGTCTTTGTAACCTTTCCTACCACTCTAGTCTCGATTCGAAGATCGGGAGAATGTATCCTTCTACGAATCATGGCTGTATTTAGCCTTAATGTCTCTACAAAGCTCTCCTTAGGTCCCCTTATAATGGGATTTTCAGTAGATTCCTCAATTCCCCTTGTCTGCCATCCCCTTGTGTCTAATATCCAGGCACTAGGAACTTTGTCTAAAATTACAAGGCTCTGCCCTTCCAAAACACTTTCCAATGCTTTATTTAAACACTTTTCTTCCTTTGTATCAGCTACTAATATGCTAGTATTCTCTAGTTTTTTAAATGCGTCCTTGAGAAATCCATGCATTATTAAATCAGTTGGGTCAGTAGAATATATTAAAGGCTTTAATACTTGTTCATGAACCATGTTTTTATCGACTAGACCATCAACATATACTAGGACACCCTTATGATTGTTTTCCTTACCCATGAGAAAGCTTCTAATAACTATATCATTACTGTTTCCGAGCTTATGCTGTATCTCTTCTAAATTTTTTTCCAACCTCTTAGAAACTGCAAAGGTTGGTTCATCTCCTGGGCACTTTTGTTTTTGCTTAGATATACCTTTAGGTTTATCCTTGGCTTTAGATTTTCGTTTAAGTTTTGGCTTTTTTAGCCATGGGAAAAAAAACATAAAAACACCCCTCATTCTATTTTCTTCTAGAATAGGGGTGTTTATGTATTGAAACTATATATTTCCAAAAACATTACTTTAATTTTACGTTCTGATGTTGTCAAAATGTTATATTATCGGGTTGCTCTATAATAAGCATAGGTCATTGGTTCACCCTTTTCCAAACTTTCTGCACCTATGACCTTTGCAACGTATAGTGTATGGGTACCAACATCTACTGTTTTCTCCCAGTCAACTTCGCACTCCAAATATGATAAGGTCTTCCTAATGTACGGCACTCCCGTTTTTTCTCCTAGCTTATATTTAACATCTTTCATCTTATCCACTTCTTTACCCGATTGAAATCCAAAGTGCTTTACTAGGTCATGGTTCTCCTGGCTTAAAATGCTTCCTGTAAACACTCCACTTTTCTTAATATATTCATGGGTCAAGTTGTTTTTATTAATTCCTACGACCACCTGAATAGGATCACTTGTAATTTGAAACAGGCTATTAGCAGCTTGACCATTAAATTTAGCTCCGTCTTTAGAACAAATAACAAAAAGCCCATAGGAAATACCAAAGCATACTTTCTGAAGATCTCTTTTTTTGGCATCATCTACTGTTTCTTCTGTAATGAGTACAAATTTTTCAGGACCTACACCACAGATAGGACACTTATCAGGCGGGGTTTCTCCCTCATGTATATAATTACAAACTGTGCACCGCCATTTTTTTGTTGACATTTTAAATCTCCCCTTTTCAAATTTTAACTAAAAATCATGTAGAATACAGAATTCAGGAGTCATAAGCCAGAAAAAACAAAACACTTAATAAACACCCTTATAAGAAACGGTATAATGAAGCGAACCATTAAAATGAGTTTGTGCAATTATTGATTTATGGAGACAAAAAAGGCGTTATGGTTTGCTTGTCTGAGCGAAGCGAGTTGGTGAGCTCAATTGTGCCGTTTTCTATTGATTAAATGTTCCCGGCTGGTCACACATTAAATCTAAAGTTGATCATATCTCCATCCTGTACTATGTATTCTTTTCCTTCCAAGCGGAGTTTACCTAGTTCCTTTGCCTTGACCATGGTCCCGCACTCTTTGAAATCCTTATAGTTTATTACCTCAGCTCTAATGAAGCCACGTTCAATATCTGAGTGTATCTTACCAGCTGCAACTTTTGCAGTTGTGTTTCTTTTTATTGTCCAAGCCCTTACTTCATCTTCCCCGCTAGTTAAAAAGGATATTAATCCTAATCTTTCGTATATAGCTTTCGCTAAGAGGTCAATACCAGGTTCTTTTATATTTAGATCTTTCATGAATTCTATTCTATCTCCCTCATCTAGCTCACTAATCTCTACCTCTGCCTTGGCACAGACTTCCAATACAGAAAGATTTTTTTCCTTGCAATATTTAATAGTTTCTTCCCTATTCTCATAGCCCTCACTAAGCTGTTCTTCATCAACATTGATTACAATAATGACTGTTTTATCTGTCAAAAAATCAAGATGGTTCAATATCTCTTCTTCTGCCTCTGATAGTTCAATATTTGCCATTACAACTTCATTTTCTAATGATTCCTGCAGCTTTTGCAGGACTTCCTTTTCTGCCATAAGTTCTTTGGTGATTTTCTTGCCTGCATCAATTCTATCAATTCTTGTTTCTACTAACTGCAGGTCTGCAAGGAGCAACTCTGTACTAATGTTTTCAATATCTCGGATAATATTTATGGAACCATCCGAATGGATTATATTGTCATCAGCAAATGCCCTAACAATATGGACAAGACAGTCAACCTTGCTTATAGTACTAAGAAATTGATTTCCTGAACCCTTGCCTTCACTAGCACCTCTTACTAACCCTGGTACATCTGTAACTTCGATTTGAGCATAGGTAATTTTTTTTGGTTTGTACACCTGGGCAAGAAAATCTATTCTTTCATCAGGTACCTTTGCTAGGCTTAAATTAGCACTAACCTTGCCACTTTGAAAAGCACTTGTTTCTACCTTTGCATTTGTTAATAAATTGAAAAAAGTAGTTTTACCTACTGTAGGTAGTCCAACTAATCCTACTTTCATGATACAATCTCCCCTTCACTTCTAAATCTGATTTATGTAATATGACTGATCTTTATGTAGAAAACCACTATAATTTTATACTTTTACCCACTAGATAGCAATGGCATTGTTATTTAACTAATAAAATGTCCGCAGTCAAAATCAAGCCATCTTTAATCATAATTTTAAGACAGGTCTTTTTTTCTCTTATAGAATCTATTTGTTCACCTGAAACGTATGCTTTTAATCGCATGTCTTTTAGATTATCTGGTACTGGATGATAATTATCATCTGGATATAGATTTATATGATACAAAGCTTTACCGTTTTCCCTATCTACTTCTCCTCTAAACCCTAATCTTTTGGATAGTAGCAGGTTTCTGTTTTTGTATTTTTTAGCAATGTCCTTAAAAAAATCTGCCGCTCCTACTATGAGCTGAGAGTTTGTAATATTGTTTACTTCTAGTAAAACAGGTTGAGAATCTAATGATCCTATTATCATTTTTCTAAGGTAATCCAATAAAGGCCGAAGCTTTGGTTCTTTTAACAAAGCATAAAGTATAGTCAACAAGTCATGATATTCTTCTGGGGATAACTGCGGATTCTGTCGCCGAATTTTTTTCAACAATTTTCTATAATCAGAAATCTTTCTAGTATGGTGTAATAAGCCTTTAATATTGATAGTGCTATTTTCAAAGGATGAATATAGTTGTTTTTTGGTTATATCTATCCAAGTATCTAATTGTTTTTCACAGTACACCTCAGGGAAACACATGATTGCAATCCCTTGAGAGTTGGCATATTGTCTTATCTTAGAAAAAATATTTGTTCCAAAGACCAATAATATACCTTTATACTCTACAGATAAGAATTCACCATCTGACCTGACACCACCATAAATTTTATGAAAATATTCACCAACACTTTGACCACTTGCATCAGGTAACGGATTATAGTTTTTAGGTCTAGCCTGCTGAAGGTCATTTACAACTCCAGAAAGCCACATTATCTGCTGCCATTGGTTATCATAATCTCCATTTATAAATTTAGGTATTAATACTGTGTCATTGCTAAATGGAACAAGGTTTTTTTCTACTATAATAAATGATACTTGATGTATTCCACCTCTTCCTTCTATATATCTTCTTGGAATGCCTGCTATATAGCCAGCTTCCCGAAAAATAACAGCTAGGAAAAGCTCCAAAAGCTGTTCATTATTTAAATGTACAGGCATGAGTTACTCCCTTCTTAGTGCCTTAGCCTATTTATAGCCTAAAGGTCTTTAACAAATACTAAAAATAGGATACCCAAAATACTTAAATTGAATTAGGTACTAAAACTTTTTCCTGTTTTTTGCTCCTTCTAATAGGTGCTGTGAGGTCTAAAAATCTTTTCATGCAGTAGAGGCCAAATTCAACTAGAAACCCAATGAAAATGGAAAATACAACTGTGCCAATTCCAATAGGACCACCAAGTAAAAAGCCTACTCCAAGGACAGTAATTTCTATACTTCCCCTCACATAACCAATACGTATTCCGGTTTTCTGGTTGAGAGCTACCATTAAACTATCCCTTGGGCCGGGTCCCCAGTTGGCACTTATATACATACCTGAACCAAATCCATAGATAAAGGACCCAACCAGGAAGAAAAGAATTCGCACGGCTAGGATTTCTGGACTAAAAGTAAAACCCATAAAGACTATCAGGTCAAAAAATACACCTATGAAAATCATGTTGAGTAGTGTTCCTAGGTTTGGTTTTACGCCCATAAAATAGCTGATAATGATTAGAACTAACCCTGTTGCCTGCATAGTTTGGCCAAGTGTTAATGGAATATATGTCTCTAACCCCAAATGAAATACGTCCCATGGGGCAACGCCCAATGCTCCATTAATCATAAAGACTACTCCTAATGAGATCAGAAATAGCCCTGACATAAAAACACCAAACCTCTTTCTTCCTACCCACCAATCAATCTTCATAAATCCTATCCCCTAATTTCTTGTGCTATTTTTTGGCCAGTTGGAGTTTTTGCAAGGCCTCCCTGGGCAGTTTCTTTATACTTAGATGACATTTCTTTACCGATTTCTGACATTGCATCAATAACTTCATCTGCTGGAATAACACTTTTTACTCCAGCAATAGCTAAGTCAGCAGCAACTAAGGCTTGAACAGCAAGGAAGGCATTTCTTTTGATACAGGGTACCTCCACTAATCCAGCGACAGGATCACAAACGAGTCCAAGCGAATTTTTTAGCGCCAACGCTGCTGCATCTAACATCTGTTCTGGAGTTCCCTGATGCAAATATACTACTGCACCAGCTGCCATGCTAGCTGCAGAACCACATTCGGCCTGGCAGCCTCCTTCAGCTCCTGCAATTGTAGCTCTTTCAGCAATGATAGTTCCAATACCAGAGGCAATAAAAAGGGCATCAACTAATTCGTCATAACTACTGTTTCTTTCTTCTCCTACTGTTGTTAAAATTGCTGGCAAAATTCCACATGAGCCTGCAGTAGGTGCAGCGACAATACATCCCATGGCTGCATTCAATTCACTAACTGCAAGGGCCCTAAATGTTACCTTTGAAATTCTATCATCCGCTATTTTTCCTTCTTTAACGGCATCAAGAATTTTGACCCCTTCTCTATTTGCAAGTCCTCCCATGGTAGCTTCCTTTTTTTCAAGCCCCTCTTTTATTGAATTCTGCATCACCTTCAAGTTATTGGACATTTTTTCCCTTATTTCTTCTTGGCTTTTTCCTGATGCTGACACTTCTCCTCTTATAACTACTTCTACTAAAGAAATACCATGTTTATCAGCTAGAGATGTCCATTCTTGTAAAGAGTGAAACTTTTCCATATTAATTTACCACCTCTTAAAATTCTATTTTTCTTAGATATTTTACATGTGCTATAGCCTCTAATTTATTTAGTTTGGAAACCACTTCTTCTGTCAAAGGTTGATCCACTTGTACAATCATCAATGCTCTATCTCTGTTTTCATTTCTTGAAACACGCATAAAAGCTATATTTACATTCTCTGAGGCAAGGATAGCAGATACCTGTGCCACCATACCCAATTGTTCATCATATGAGCAAATAAGAGTATGATATTCGCCCGATAGATTTACTGCAAAACCATCTATTTCTTTGATAGAAATTCTTCCTCCACCAATTGATACTCCTATAATTTCTGCCCTGTGATCTCCACCATAAATAACGATTTTTGCTGTATTTGCATGATAGGGATGTTGTCCTTCTAATACAAAATTTATCTTAACATTTTGTTGCTCAGCAATTTCTAGGGCATTTTTTATTCTTGAATCATAGGTGGTCATTCCAAGAATACCAGCTACTAATGCTCTGTCAGTACCATGTCCCCTGTAAGTCATCGCAAAAGACCCATATAGAGTAATATCCGCTCTAATAGGTTCATTACCAAGGATCTGCCTTGCAACTCTGCCTATATTTACTGCTCCCGCTGTGTGGGAGCTAGATGGTCCTACCATTACTGGCCCTAGAATATCAAATACACTACTCATTCATTTCACCTCCAACAAATTCCAAAACAACTCATTTTGGTAGTATAAAGAAAAATTTTACACCTTTATAATCATTAAGTACTCCAATTGTACCCCCATGGGCTTCGATAAGGCTTTTAGTAATTGCCAATCCAAGTCCTGAGCCACCCTGTTCTCTGGCTCTTCCCTTATCTGCCCTATAAAATCTATTAAATATATAGGGTAGGTCTTTGATAGATATAGACTCCCCTTCATTAAATATCTCTACATATATTTCTCTAGCCTTTTCTCCCCCTGAGATACTTATTTTTTGCCCAAATGGAGTATGTCTGATTGCGTTACCCAGAAGATTAATTATTACCTGAGTCATTCTTTGCGAATCCATACTAATTTGAGGTAGTTCCGGAACTGTAATAGAAAGCTCAATTTCCTTATCTTGAATGGAACCTTCAAATAAACCTACTACTTTTTGTAGTAATAAATCTAGTCTTGCATTTTCTTTATTTAAACTCAATTTGCCTACCTCAGCCAATGATAAGTCCTGTAAATCATTTACTAGCTTACTAAGACGAATAACTTCATCATTTAATGATAGGATAACCTGAGTCTCTGGTTTGGTTACACCTTCTTGAATGCTTTCCAACTGTGCCCGCAATGTGGCAAGTGGGTTCCTTAATTCATGGGCAACATCAGCTACAAGTGTCTTTCTTGCCATTTCGGTTTCTCGCAGTTTTTCTGTCATAACATTAAATGCCTGGGCCAGTTCTCCTACTTCATCATCCCGATCCAAATTAACTTTTACTTCCCATTCACCCTTGGTTATTTTTTTTGCAGAATCCGTGAGTTGTTTTAGTGGGTGAATCAATCTATTACTAAAGGATATTCCAATCAGGGCTGCTATGATTGCAACCAGTATTCCTCCACCAATGCTAGAATAATAAACTGATCTAAGAAACTGGCTCTCCATGGTGGCAAGTCCAGGAATTTCGTACTCCACTTTTAGATATACATAACCAATAATTTTTTCATCTATCTGAATGGCACTAGCTTGTTGGAGTTCATCCCCGTTTAATGATTGACTGTCAAATCTATCTGTTGCTGCAAGTATATCACCGTTAGGTCCAGCCAGTACAATCATTTCACCTGAAGTAACTCTTCTACCCCTCATCATTCCCATGCTACCGTTTTCCCTGGAACCTGGTAATATTTGATTTACACCCTGCCAAGAGCCTCTTTGTAAATAGTGTTCCGCCAAAACCCTAGCCCACTGAACTTGTCTTGTGATTCTATACTCATTGAGATAATCTGCAAACAGCCTCTTTGTGTTGATAACGGTAAAAAGAGCAAAAGCTAAGGCAACCAGAAATGCTATTGCTACTAATCCAGCTATAATTCTAACTCTTAGTGTCTTCACTAATATTCTCCCCCATTTTATATCCAATACCATATACTGTTATGATATAGCCCGGCTTATTAGGGTTTTTCTCAATCTTTTTTCGTAAATTGCTCATATGAGTATCAAGCGACCTCTCATAACCCTCATAGGCTTCTCCAACAGTCTCTAATAACTGAAGTCTAGAGTATACTCTGCCAGGCTTTTGAACTAAATGAGCTAATAGCTTGAACTCAGTAGGTGTCAATTTAACCTGTCTTCCATCTACCATCACAGAATGTTTGTTTAAATCTACAGCTAAGCCGCCATGTTTAATAAGCTCATCATCTACAATTAGATTTCCATACCTGCGCAGGACAACTTTTATCCTAGCAGCCAGTTCTCTAAAACTAAAGGGTTTTGTCATGTAATCATCTGCACCCATTTCCAATCCCATGACCTTATCAAATTCATCACATTTTGCAGTAAGCATGATAATGGGTACGCCCGACTGGCTCCTCACATCTCTACAAATATCCAAACCACTTTCATCTGGAAGCATCCAATCAAGGAGGATTAAATTGATAGGTTGATTATCTAAGACATGTCGTGCACCTTTGCCATTATATACACTAGTAACTTTGTAGCCTTCTTGAATCAAATAATCACTTACAAGCTTATTTAGTTTCTTTTCATCTTCAACTACAAGGATATGCCTTGCCATTGTTATCCATCTCCCTACCTCTCATATCAGGATTATATACTATTTTATTGCTAAAGTGAACTCGTTCAGCTAAAGTTGAACATCGGGGAATCAGATGGAGACTCTACTCCACCAGATTTAGCCAAATTAGGGACATTCCTGGTTCTGCTCACAGGTGTGTCCCCTTTCCTTATATTGAAGTGGGGGATCTTAGCATATATAATATTTTGGATAAAATAAATTGGGACAACCTGGTAAGTGTAAAGCTATTGATAGTCAAAAAAGAAGGGGATTTCCCTTCTTTTAAAAGTTTGACTTTAGTTTTCTTCAGTTTGATTCGCAAAATATAATCAAGGAAGTTTTTCATCAGAGGTTAGATGCTGTTATTATAATTTCCATTCATCCCTCTGCCCATTTGTCCTCCAAAACCTTTTCCACCCATTCTTTCTGTCATTCTCTCATACATGTTTTCCCCGTTAAACTCTCCTAGATAACATCCATCTGTTCTTTCTAACATATATTCCACTCTGGACTTCATATTCTCAAGACGTTCATCAGCAAGTTCTTGGCTAATGATTCCCTGTTCAACCATCTCTTGCAGTACATCTCTTCTTTGTTCAAGAATTTCCTCTTTAATGTCTTCTACATCTAGTCCCTTAGCTTCAGCAATTTCTTCAAAAGATTTACCTTCAATGCGCATTTCTCTAATCTCATCATAAGATAAACCAGTTAATTCTTCTAAGGCTTGCATAGGAGACATGGTCTGTCCACCAGCCTGGGTGCCACAGCCCCTTCCTAGACGTTGTGGTCCATAATCGTCTCCTTCAACAGCTACAGTTGCATTACCAACACCGTTTGGAAATGCGAACCCGACTACTGCCATTGAAAATAGAGCTATCAACAAAACACCCACAAAAAATATCTTTTTCATCTTATTACACCGTCCTTTTCTAAATTCTTATATGTTTATCGTACAATGCTAGTATATACCTCTAATTTTAAAAACCTTATAAGAAAACCTTAAGATATTCTTAAGATTTTTTAGACTTTCTCTTCCCACTTCTGATAAAGTTCCGCTAATTGATCTTCAATTTGTTTATAGCCTTCTGTACACTTTCTTACTTCTTGAGGATTGCTATAAAGTTCTGTATCCCCAAGTTTCTCACCGAGAACACCAAGCTCCTCTTCCAAAACTTCAATTTGCTTTTCTATTTCTTCTACAGATATCCATTTTTCCTTTAGGTTGGTTGGCTTAGCTTTAGAAACCTTTTTTGTAACTACCTTATTTCTTTCCAACTTAGCTTCCTCATCAAGCTCGGCCTCTCTTTTTTTCCATCTATAATAATCAAAATCTCCAAGATATTCTTTTATATTTCTTTCTTCCAGTTCAAGAACCCTAGTAGCAAGTTTGTTTATGAAATAACGGTCATGGGAAACAAAAAGTAAATTTCCGGGAAATTCTATAAGAGCTTCTTCCAGAACTTCTCTAGTTTGAATATCAAGATGGTTTGTAGGTTCATCTAAAATCAACAAATTTGCATTTTGCAGAAAAAGCTTGGCAAGCATCAGTCTGCTTCTTTCTCCACCACTAAGAGAGCTTACTTTTTTCTCCACACTATCACCAGAAAATAAAAACCTTCCAAGTACAGACCTAACTTCATTTTCTGTCATTCTCGGATTTAGCCACAGCTCTTCCATCACCGTATTATCTAAGTTCAAATCCTCATGTTCCTGAGTAAAAAAGGCAGTTTTAACTCTAGAACCAAACCTAATCTCGCCACTACCTGAAATCCTGCCTGCCAGCATTTTTAGCAGAGTCGTTTTTCCTGTACCATTATCACCTATTAAAGCAACCTTTTCACCCTTCCAGATGTTGATATCTATGTTTTTAAACAAAAGATTTCCTGGATACTCCATCGATAAGTTTTTCGCTTCGAGCACCTTCTCTCCTGTGCCTGTCTCCATACGAAACTTTATTGAGGCCGTTTTAGCATAATCGTCCGGTCGCTCAACTCTTTCTAGTCTGCTAAGAATACTTTGCCTACCCCTTGCCTGTTTTGATTTAATACCGGCCTTATATTTTCTAATATAATCCTCTTGACGTTCAATATGATCCTGCTGTTTTTCATATTCTTTTCTGTTAGCCTCTTGGCGTTGTTGCTTTAAAATTAAGTATCTAGAATAGCCACCAGGATAGCTTTCAATTCCTGATTTTCTAAGGTCAAGGGTTACTGTTGTAACCTGATCAAGAAAATATCTATCATGGGATACAAGCAAAATTGTGCCCACATAATTTACCAAATAGCCCTCTAACCACTCTACAGACTTTAAATCAAGATAGTTAGTAGGTTCATCTAAGATTAATAATTCAGGGTTTCTAATTAGTATTTTTGCAAGGGAAATCCTTGTTTTTTGACCACCACTAAAGGTACTTAAAGTTCTAGTAAAATCATCCTCCTGAAATCCCAGACCAATCAAAACTCCCCTGATTTTACTTTCAAAACTGTAGCCACCTTCTCTTTCATAAAGTTCAACCGAACTAGAATATACAGTCATTACCTCTTCTAGTTTTTTGGAATCATTATATACTTCAGGCAAAGACATTTTAGTCTGATATCTGTGGATCTCTTGCCTGAGCTTTAAGAGGTCCTGATACTCTTCTAGAACATAGTCAAGTAAGGGTTTGTCCCCTTCCAAGATACTAGTTGATTGTGGAAGGTACGCTACTCTAATGCCCTTACCAAAGGTAATCACACCCTTATCCACAGATTCCTCTCCAACAATACCTTTTAAAAGGGTAGACTTACCTACACCATTTGGCCCCACTAGGCCAACCTTTTCTCCTTGGTTAATTACTAAAGATACTTCTTCGAATATATTGTCTACTCCAAAACTTTTGGATAAATTGTTACACTGGAGAATAATCAACTATGACACCTCACTTCACTTCAACATTTTACCTCAAAACAACAATAATTGCATTCAAAAAGCAAAAAGAGGCAACTAATCGCCTCTTTCCCTTTACGATAGGTAATTCTTAATTTTCAAACCACACAGTCAAGGTATTAATGGTCATAACCCTTTGGAAGGATTGTTGTTTTTCCTTCATGGTTTCTCAAAAGATATTCATTTTCATTTTCGCCCTGAATATAATAGTCTGGCATTAAAGGAATCTTTCCTATATTTGTAGCTATAACATACATTGGCTGAGCTAATCCAGAAGTATGCCCTCTTAAGGTATCTCTTATAAGCTCTGCCCCTTTTGTTACGGGAGTACGAAAGTGATCAATACCCGGTGCTGGCTCGAGATAAAAGAGATAATAAGGTCTAATTCTAATATTTAAAAGTTTTTGATGTAGTTCCTTAAAGGACTTTTTATCGTCGTTAATTCCTTTTAATAGAACCGCTTGATTCCCCACATTGACACCACACTTTAATAGATCCCAAACTGCTTCAGCGGTTTTCTCAGTAATTTCTTTAGCATGATTACATTGGGTATTTAACCAAATAGGAACTTTGTGATATTGACTTAGTACTTTCTGTAATCCCTTTGTAATCCTATGTGGAAGAACTATTGGCAACCGACTTCCAAATCTTATCATTTGAATGTGGGGAATTTCTCTTATTTTTGCAATAATGTACTCAATCCTGTCATCTGAAAGAAGTAAGGGGTCCCCACCAGTTACCAATACCTCCCTAATTTCTGAATGCTCTTTAATCCATTCTAGTCCTTCATCAACATCAAGTCTAAGTTCTAAAGACTCATCCACCACAAGCTCTTTACGAAAGCAGTGCCTACAGTATATGCCACAAGTATTTACTACTGTAAAAGCAATCCTATCTCGATATTGTCTTGCAATCGTATCAGGACGATTTTCTTCATCACTACGATTCTCTTTAAAAACTAAATAGCTTTCAATACCATATTTATTTTTCTGCTCTTCCTTTGAAGGAATGATTTGCTTTCTTATGGGGCAATTAGGATCATCTTTATCCATAAGTGAAGTAAAATAGGGAGTTGCTCCCCATTTTGCTGATGAATTCTCAATTGCATCTTTTTCGTCTCTAGTTACATTTATATATTTCTCCAGTTCCTCCAGAGTATTTACTTGATTTCGCATTTGCTCCTGCCATTCCTCAATTTCAGCCTGGCTATTTTTTTTAGTCTCATTCTTAGTAATATAAGTATTATCAGTACTATAACATTGTTCCTGCATGCTTTCATACTCCTTTTAGTTTCTTCTATCTGTTAGTATGTTTTATTTGAGCTAATTAAAACATGTATAATTTTTCCCCATAGTAATATTTGAATAATGTTCTAGTATTCTTACACATACTAACAAATGATAACCCAAAGTTTTTAAATTTTATTTAACTAGGAGGCTACAATTATTATGCAACAACAGGGGCAACAACAAAAAGTCCAGCAAAGTCTACAAAAAGTTCAAAAAGCACAGCAGTCTATCCAACAAGCTCAAGCTAATGCAAATCCACAAAAAATGCAGCAAGCACAACAAGAGCTTCAGCAAGCCCAGCAAGAAATTCAGCAGCTACAGTCTCAAGCTGGAGGCAACGCTCAGCAACAGCAGCAGCTTACCCAAGCACAGCAAGAACTACAACAGGCACAACAACAGCTTCAACAAGTACAGCAGCAACAACAACAAAAGTAAGCAGATAAAATTAAAATCGAGTGCGATTTCATATCCGCACTCGATTTTAATCCGCAATTTATCGATTACTTTAGCAGATAGCCACTAGAACTTACGAAGTGATAATTTTGTCTGGAATATCTGTAATGATGTATTCTACTCCCCACTCAACCAATCTTTTAGCGAAAATATTATCATTAACAGTAAAAGGTATTACTTGCAATCCTACTTCTAGGCACCGTTTAACCATTTGTTCTGTAACTGAAGTAAAGAAAGGATTCAGGGAGTATGCATCAAGCTTCATTCCAAACTCCCATGGGTCAACTAAACCTGCGTAATATAGAAGACCGATTTTAGCATTACTGCACTTTTCTTTTATATTAACCAGACTGTAGTGATTAAAGGAAGAAAAAATTGTCCTATCCAAAAAATTATAGTGCTTTACTATATCCAAAACTCTATCCTCTAAACCAGCGTACTGAATTATACCTGATTTTAGCTCAATATTTATAATAAAGCCCCTGTCACCAATAAATTCTAAAACCTCTTCAAGTAGAAGAACCTTCTCCCCAATAAATTCGTCTCCAAACCAACTACCTGCATCAAGTTTTTTTATATCCTCCAAAGTCATATCCTTGATAAAACCCTTTCCATCTGTAGTTCTATCAACTTTTTCATCATGTAGTACTATTACATGACCATCCTTCGACATTTGAATATCAAGCTCAATGCCGCCAAGACCTAGATCTAAGGCCTTTTTAAATGCAGCTAAAGTATTTTCTGGAGCTCTCCTGGAAACACCTCTATGAGCAAGAATTTTTTCCTTCACAACAATCCCTCCCAAAAAATGTTTTGGTTTTGTTTATGGTTATGTTTATAATAACTATAATATCATTATTATCTGAAAGAGTCTGGATCTGCAACTTTTTTGACCAATTTTGTTTAAAATCTGTTAAGAATTATGTTAATGGTGAAACCAAAATGTCAATTTGTCAAGCCTGACCCCACACCAAAGGAGGAATATTTATAATGGAAAGAATATTAAATACACTAGAGTCAATAAAAGAGGAGGCTTGGGAGATCAATGACTTTATGTATAGAAATCCAGAATTGGGTGATCAAGAATATCAGGCTGTAGAAAAACTCACAGCCTTTTTAAGTAAACATCATTTTAAAATTGAAATGGGAATAGCAGATAAACCTACGGCTTTTATGGCCATATATAATAGTAATATTCCAGGACCAAAGATTGCCTATCTATGTGAATATGATGCCTTACCTGAAATTGGCCATGGATGTGGTCATAATATGATTGGAACCATGAGTGCGTTAGCTGGAATCGCTCTTAGCAAAATAGTAGGTGAAATAGGAGGAACGGTAATAGTATTAGGAACACCAGCCGAGGAAACTGATGGCGGCAAAGTATATATGGTGGAAAAAGGAATATTTGGTGATATTGATATAGCTATGATTTTACATCCATTGGGCGAAACCTTTGAAAGTGGTGGTTCTTTAGCACTGGATGCTATCCAATTTGATTTCAGAGGAAAAACAAGTCATGCGGCAGCACAACCAGAAGCAGGAATTAATGCATTGGATGCAGCCATTCAAACCTTTAATGGAATTAATGCATTAAGACAGCATATTCAATCGGATGTTAGAATACATGGTATCATTAAAGAAGGTGGCGTAGCAGCCAATGTAGTACCTGATAAAGCTGTTGCTCAGTTTTATGTAAGAGCTAAAGAACGTACATACTTAGATACGGTAGTGGATAAAGTAAGAAACATTGCAAAGGGTGCTGCATTAATGACAGGTGCAACCGTAAATATATCAAATTATCAAATAAGCTATGATAATATGATCACTAACCAAGTATTATCTAAAGCCTTTATTAACAATCTCAAAAAGGTAGGGGTAACAGAAATAAATCCGGCCAGGGCAAGTTTCGGTTCTATAGATATGGGTAATGTCAGTCATGTAGTACCTTCGATTCATCCATATATTGGATTAAATCACCCGAATGTTAATGCACATACCAAGAAAATGGCAGATTTAACAGTATCAGAAATTGCTCATGAAAGAATTATTCAGGGAGCAGCCGCCTTAGCTTTAACAGGATATGAAATTATAAATGACAATGGATTGCTAATGAAAATTCAAAAAGAGTTTAGTGAGGATTAAACCTGCAGATTAACATAATTTATATCTTCTGGGTCAGGTCCTGGAATGAAATCAAGTATTGAATCTAGTACTTCAACCTTGGTAGATAATTTTAAATCTGGATAGCCAGCTCCTATTAAGGCAGTTTTTAATGTTTCAATTTCACTAATTACAATTTCCTCAGAAATATCACTTGCACAGCTAATACTAACCTTTAAGAAAAGATTTTTATAATCCATTTTAAACCATAAATCTCCCACAGCTTTTGAAGTTATTTTAACGACTAAAAAGCATTGTTCGGGAGATATTTTTGCTTTCTTATGGTTCTGGGTCATTAGATAGATATGGTTTTCTAAAATAGGCCATCCATAAATATTATAATTACCAAGAACAAGAGTTTCTCTGGTGTTTAAAAACTGAAAAAAGAGAGTTTCCTCCTTTTTATCCAGTTGCCCCTTGAAAAAATTGTTTAATTTTAAAAGATTTTCTAAATCACTCTCTATATTTACTGATCTTAACCAGGCAGCTAATTGGATTAGCCTTGATGGCTTTAAATTCATTTTTTGAATAATATTACCCTGTAATTTGGTAAACTCTAAAACAGTCTCCCTACTTAATGGTAACCTTAATCTTACCATTTGTTTAATTACTTCTTCTATAATCTCATTTGTTTTAATACCCATTGCCTTTGCAATACTCTGCTCTGGCTTAAGCACACTACTATCCTCATTAACTATCTTTAATCTAATCTCCTGGGTTTTAACCCCTTCTATAAGAAGCCTTAATAGCTGTCCCTCTTTGACATAGGCTTGAGCTTTAGCTTCAATAACATGGGACCCAATTTTTAAAGAAAGGTCATTTCCTTTTACACTTAAGACATTAGCCCATAGCAATTGCCCTGCTTTCACATTTAAGATAGATTTCATAGATTCTGATCTATTTATAATAATGTTTTTTATCTGATTAATTTCCAATGGGATCCCTTTCTGGTGTATTATACTTATTATCCAACTTCCATACGAAAGCTAATATATGGGCCACAGCTTGATATAACTCGGTTGGAATTTCAGAACCTAACTCCATTGAAGCCAAGATTTCCGCTAGTTGATTATCCTCATGAACATGAATGCCTTCTGCTTTAGCCTTTTCTATAATATGCTCGGCAGTTACTCCTTTACCAGCCGCAATTATGATAGGTGCTTGATTTTCTTCTTGGATATATTTTAGAGCTGCAGCTAATTTGATAGGCTTTTTGGATATATATGGCATTATGTTCACCTACTTGCATAAAATCTTTGCCTCATGTATAATAATAATTGCCAAAGAAAAACTATAAATAATCCTGCTAAGTTCGTGTTAGGGCCGGTTATTTTGAAACCAACACTAAAACATTGGGAATTCGGTGTCTGGTTGAGTATGAAAAGCCTTCTGGGAAAGGAATTCAAAACCAACTAGCAGAGTACCCACCTGCGTAGGCAGGTTTCTCAAAATTCCGGCAAACGGCTAGAGCGGGAGATGCAACTCGACCCTGAGTATTATACTCAGGGTTTTTTATTATACTATCAAAAAGTATAAGGTCAAACAAGGTAGATAGTATTCACAAAGACTAAGGCCTCCGCCTGTGCCTAAGGACTTGGCGCACTATAGTACTGGTATTTCTACGCATTGCAAAAGACACAATGCTAGAACTACTGGCGCAGCCAAGTTTTGTTTTATATATTCTATGAAACATCAGTTCTACAAAACTTAGCTAAATCCTTTAAAATATTTCCGTAATAAAAAAAACATCTAAGGTTAAAAGCTTTCCATTTGGGCAAGAATCATGTATGAAAAGGAGGCCAAATATGAAGATTGGTATACCTAAGGCATTAGCATACTACTATTTTTATCCCTTCTGGGAATCCTTTTTTAAAAATTTAAATATAGAAACAGTAGTCTCACCAACAACGAATAAGGAAATTTTAGATTCAGGAGTAAGACTTGCTGTAGATGAAGCTTGTATTCCAGTAAAACTGTTTTTAGGCCATGTTGCTTATCTAATGGATAAAGCTGATTTTATATTTATACCAGGAATAAAAAGTACTGAGCCCAAGAGATACTACTGTCCTCAGATGATTGCTTTACCAGAAACCACTAGGACAACATTTTCAAAACAAGTTTTTTTAACCCCTGAAATCAATTCCTATAATAGACAATTTAAATGGAAGGAAGACTACTACGAATTCGCCATAAAGCTTGGATATGATCATTCAAGAGCCTGGGATGCTGTTGAAAAGTCATGGACAATGCATGAAAATGTTCCACCCCGTGTAAAACAAAATGCATCTGCAGATTCCTGTCTTGAGATTGCAATCATTGGCCAGCCATACCTATTAAACGATTCATTTATTAACTTTGATCTTAATAAAAAACTAATAGACTATGGTGCAGTTATTAGAATACCCCAGGAGCTTTCCCCCTCTCAAGTTGATGCCAATACAAAAATATTAGACAAGGATCTATTCTGGAGTTACCCTAGAAATATGGTAGCTGCTGCTAAGCATTATTCCCAGGAAGAAATCGTTGATGGTTTTATTTTTCTGAACAGTTTTGCCTGTGGTACTAATGCCATAATAGAGCCCTATATTTTAAAAATGACAGAAAATGTACCAGTCTTGACAGTTACATTAGACGAACATACAAGTCCTACTGGAATGCAGACCAGGTTAGAAGCATTTCTAGATATGGTTATCAGAAACAAGGAGGTAAAAAATGAAAGTGGCCTTTCCCTTAATGGGGCATTTACATATAGGTCTGGAAGCTTGCTTTGATGTTCTAGAAACTGATTATCATATAAATAAGCCCATAACTAAAAGAACCATCGAGCTTGGAACAAAGTATTCCCCCGAGTTTGCGTGTCTTCCCTTTAAAATTAATGTAGGCAATTTTATTGAAGCGTTGGAAGAGGGTGCTGACACTTTGATTTTTGCAGGTGGTTTCGGTCCATGTAGATTCGGGTATTACGGACAGACACAGTTTGTGATATTAAAGAATCTAGGATTTAAATTTGACTATCTAATAGTTGAAATGGTAGAAAAAAATCAACAAGACCTACTTAATAAATTAAGGCTAATCAGCAACTCAAAAAATATACTCCAGGTTCTTTATGCAGTTCACTTTGGGTACTCAAAGCTAAAATTAATAGACAAAGCCGAGAAATTCGCTTTATATTGCAGGCCTAGAGAATTATCAAGAGGAAGTACTTGTAGAATATTTGAAGAAGTCACAGATAAGGTTAAAGGTGCACGTTCTTACAAAGATCTGATAATGATACATTCTAAAATGCAAAAGTGGTTTCAGAAAATACAAGTGGACAAAAATAAAAAGCCTATGAAAATAGGCCTTGTTGGTGAAATCTACTCTCTTTTAGAACCAAATATTAATCTAAATTTAGAAAAGAAATTAGGACATTTAGGAATTGAGTTAGTCAAATCCATTTATATTAGTGATTGGGTAAAAGAAAAGATTTTTCTTGACGCACTAGGCTATAAAAATCATGAATACCTAGAAAACTTTGCCTCCCCATATATTAATAGAGATATAGGAGGTCATTGTTTTGAAAATGTAGCAAAGGCAAATATGTTTATTGCTAGTAATTGTAATGGGATTATCCACATGGCCCCCCTTACATGTATGCCTGAAATAGTGGCAAAGGGGATCTTAAATAGATCTACTGAAGACAAAGAAATACCCTTCATTTCTATCTTCATAGATGAGCAATCAGGTGATGCTGGTTTACAAACCAGGTTAGAAGCTTTTGTTGATCTATTAGAATCTTCTCTTCCATAGTTTAGCTTTAGTCTCCCGACCATATAAAAGTCTTTCAATATTGCCTCTATGACGATATACCACAAATACGAAAACTAGGATGCTTACTATTACTTTCCAGATACTTTGCTTCAGTACAATACTAGAAACCACTAAGGTAAGAGCTCCTAAAAGTGAAGCCAAGGATACATACTGTGTAATTACTAAGGTAGCAAAAAAAATAATGGCGGAGATCCCAATTGCAACTGGCATTATTACCAAAAACACTCCGGTTCCTGTGGCGACACTTTTTCCACCTCTTAAACCTGCAAAGAGTGGGTATGCATGACCGAAGATCGCTGATGCTCCTGTAATTATGGCACCTAGCTCTCCTGCAAGTATTAGACCCAAATAGGCAGGTATCAGACCCTTAATTATATCTGCACTAGTTACTATCATGCCACCTTTAACTCCAAGAACTCGAAAAGCATTAGTTCCCCCCATGTTACCACTTCCATGATCTCTAATATCTATCCCAGATATTAGTTTTCCAGCAATAAGCCCTGAAGGGATGGAGCCTATGAGATAACCAATCAAAATAAGAAAAACAATGGTCACTTAGCATTGACCCCCTCATTAGTTTATATATAATAATTATAACACTTATCTAATAAGAATTATACACATGGTATATTTACTTTGATTAATATGACAAACGAAACGTCCCTTTGTCACCCGAAGATAGTAAGAAGAATGCCTGCAGCAACAGCTGAGCCTATAACGCCTGCTACATTTGGACCCATTGCATGCATTAATAGGAAGTTCTTTGGATTGGCTTCTGCACCAACTCCCTGTACTACCCTTGCTGCCATAGGGACTGCTGATACTCCAGCGGCGCCTATAAGTGGATTGACTTTTCCACCCGAGAACTTATACATAATCTTTCCTATTAATACTCCTGCAGCTGTACCTACGGCAAAGGCTACTAAACCTAGTACAATAATACCAATAGTGCTCCATGTTAAGAAGATAGCTGCCTTGGCTGTTGCGCCCACAGTTAACCCTAAAAATATTGTTACTATATTTATAAGAGCATTTTGTGCTGTATCAGACAATCTTTCTGTTACTCCACTTTCTCTTAAGAGGTTACCTAACATCAACATACCTATAAGTGGTGCTGCAACTGGGAGCATTAAAATTACTACAACTGATACCGCAACTGGAAATACTACTTTTTCCCTTTTTGAAACAGGCCGAAGCTGTTCCATTACTACTTCTCTTTCCTTTTGAGTTGTGAGGGCTTTCATAATCGGTGGTTGGATTATAGGCACTAATGCCATATAAGAGTATGCAGCTATAGCTATTGTCCCTAACAAATCTGGTGCAAGGTGGGATGCCAAAAATATCGCTGTTGGTCCATCTGCTCCACCTATTATTCCTATTGCTCCTGATTCAGCTGGTGTAAAACCTAAAAATAATGCTCCTATGAATGTTACAAAGATACCAAATTGAGCTGCTGCCCCAAGCAATAAAGTTTTTGGGTTTGCAATTAAAGGTCCGAAGTCTGTCATTGCACCTACGCCTAAAAATATAAGTGGTGGGTATATTGCAAGGTCTATTCCCTGGTATAGATGATACAAGAATCCTCCAGGATCCATAATTCCTGTAGCCGGCAGATTGGTAAGCATTACACCAAAGCCTATGGGAAGCAATAGTAAGGGTTCGTATTTCTTAACTACCGCTAAATATATTAGTATAAAGGAGATTAACAGCATAGCTGCTTCCCCTAAACCAAGATTTACATATCCGGTTTGAGATATAAGCTTCTCTAAAGCTTCTAGAATCATATTTTGCCATCTCCCTTCCAAGATGCTATCCAAGATGTAATGATGTAAGATAATATTAACCTATAATCAACAATGTTTCCCCTGAGTTTACTGACTGCCCTTCTGATACAAGTATCTCTTTAATCTGTCCGTCTACTGGAGCAGTTATTTCATTTTCCATTTTCATTGCTTCTAATATGAGTATCACTTGCCCTGCAGCAACTGTATCTCCAGACTTTACTTTAATAGATAAAACTTTTCCAGGAATCGGCGCTGGTACTATTTCCCCTTCTGCTGCAACTTTTGGAGTTTCTTTAGGAGTTTGTGCTATTTGTGGAGCTGTTGTAGGAACTGGTGCTGTTTTTGATATTTCTGCAGACTTAGCACCTTCTACACCTATTTCCTCTACTTCAACTTCATAAGTTTTACCTTCAATTGTAATTCTCAATAGTTTTTTCATCCTATTTTCCCCTTTCATCTATGCCAATCAACAGCATTCTCGACAGTTTGAGTTATTCCGTTCTGCCAAGTCGGCTCCAGCTTGGACTTAAATCATAATCTATTCTTTTAATCGTTCTTATTCTATAAGTGCTTCTGGAATTTATCGTGCTAGCTACCGCCGTGGCTATAGCAACAATAATCTCTGATGAAATTTGTTCTTCTTTATCTAGTTGTGATGGTTCTTCTATGGTTGTAGCTAAACTCTTACTCACTTCTTCAATACCTTTTTCAGATCTGTTTTTATGATTTATTAGTACTTTTGACATACTCCTGGTTAACATGAATAATATCCCAAGTGCTACTATTACTACACCCATACCTATTAGGGATACTTCCATACCTAATACTAACATATCCATTTTATTCCTCCTCTACAAGATGTCATGTAATTAAGTTACGCTATGTCACTTTTTTCCTGATTCTTATTCCTGCTTCTTGCCTTTATTGACTTCCATCCTCTGACCTCCGCCTACAGCGGTATATTATTATGCTTTTTATTCGGACGACTTTCTCTTTTTGTAAGTAGCATTTCTAATGAATTGCATAGATACGGTCTTGTTAGTGCTGGGTCTATAACTGCATCAACATAGCCTCTCTCTGCTGCTACAAATGGATTGGCAAATTTCACTCTATATTCTTCTATTTTCTCTGCTCTTTTTTGTATTGGGTCTTCTGATCCTTCTATGTCTTTTCTGAAAATTATATTTGCTGCTCCTTCTGGGCCCATTACTGCTATTTCTGCACATGGCCATGCTAATACCTGATCGGCTCCTAAGTCTCTGCTACACATTGCTAGGTATGCTCCTCCATAAGCTTTTCTGATAACCAGGGTTATTTTTGGTACTGTTGCTTCACAATATGCATGCAGCATCTTTGCTCCGTGTCGTATTATTCCTCCGTATTCCTGGTCTGTTCCCGGTAAGAATCCTGGTACGTCTACGAAGTTTACTATTGGCATATTAAATGCATCACAGAAACGTATAAACCTTGCTGCCTTATCTGATGCGTTTATGTCTAGGCATCCTGCCATTACTCTTGGCTGATTTGCTATTATTCCTATGCTTCTTCCATTTAGTCTTGCAAAGCAGATTACTATGTTCTGCGCATAAAGTTCTTGTACTTCTAAGATTTGACCATCATCTACTACTGTTTTTATTACGTCTCTGATGTCATAGGGTTTATTTGGGTCTACTGGTACGATGTCCATTAGTTTTTCTTCTGCTCTTCCTGGGTCATCTTCTGTGGCTACTAATGGTGCTTCTTCCATGTTGTTTGATGGTATATATGATAATAGTTCTTTTATTTTTTCTAGGCACTCTTCTTCTGTTTTTGATGCAAAGTGAGCTACTCCACTTTTTTGGTTATGGGTTACTGCTCCTCCTAGTTGCTCTGCACTTACTTCTTC
>LOER01000037.1 GCA_001515945.1 Desulfitibacter sp. BRH_c19 | reverse complement strand
CTGCTGCCTCCCGTAGGAGTCTGGGCCGTGTCTCAGTCCCAGTGTGGCCGTTCACCCTCTCAGGCCGGCTACCCATCGTCGCCTTGGTGAGCCGTTACCTCACCAACTAGCTAATGGGACGCGGGTCCATCCATTATCGGAAGCTTCTACAGAGAGGCCTCCTTTTCTTACTCTATGATGCCATAGTGTAAGCTTATCCGGTATTAGCTCCAGTTTCCCGGAGTTGTCCCGGTTTAATGGGTAGGTTACCCACGCGTTACTCACCCGTCCGCCACTAACTTCTTAAGTGTCCTCCCGAAGGATTCTTCTTAATCAGTCCGTTCGACTTGCATGTGTTAAGCACGCCGCCAGCGTTCGTCCTGAGCCAGGATCAAACTCTCCAGTTAATATTTGAACTAACTTTCGTTAGTTACTAACTTTACTAGTTTGATCTAGCTTAGCTTAAATCGGACTTTTTGTTGTCCATTAATTTATTACTGTTGTTTCAATTAACGGGTCTAATTCTTATCACTGTTCAATTCTCAAAGATCATTGGCCTCATCGGCCGGAACTCTAGTTTAACATTTCTTCGTCCTCTTTGCAACTGGTATTTCTTGGTGCTTCTTGCTTTTGTTGCTTTGCCGTTTCGAACGACAATAGTTATACTAACATCTACAGTTCTATTTGTCAAGATTATTTGCCACAACTTTTTAGGTTTTTTTTGGTTTGTAAATTTAGCCTTTCAAGTAAGGTTAGCAGGGTCCAAAACCAATGTCTGGACCCTTGAATTTACTTATTTTCTTTCTTTACCTTTTCAATTAATATAGCGCAGTCTGGACATACGAGTTGACACATTTTGCACGCAATACATGGTTTACCGTGTCCAGGTTCAACCGCTGGTGTCCCAAACACACCTAATTCCTTAGACCAACCTATAGTATCAACAGGGCATTTCTCTATACAGAGACCACAGCCTTTGCATAAGCCAGGAAACAGGTGGAAAACACCCTTGCCATCTTCCTTTATAATAGCTTTAAATTGAACAGCCACTTTTATCCCTCCCTAGACTTGGTCTTTAACAAGATCTATGCCCCGTTCAAGAGCTTTGAAGTTAAGTTCCCTTAATTTTGGATCTTGTTCGAATTTATATCCTAACTTCTTTTCGATGGCAGCTTTAGCTTGTATTTCTGTCACAACACCAGTCATACCTATAACTGCACCCATTATTATTACATTAAATACCCTTGGATGAAACTCTTCCTTAGCTACATCAATAGCAGGTATTCCTATAATTTTCTTTGCATTTTTTGGAAGGTCGTTTTCTATGCCTTTAATTGCAGAATCATACACAAAAAGAGTATCTTTGTTAACATATTTCTGAGTTCTGCGTACCGCTCTATCACTTAAAGCAATGACTATATCTGCAAACTTAAATTTTGGGGAACCAATGGCTCTTTCGGAGATCTGTACATATGCAATGGATACCCCACCTCTTTGTTCAACTCCAAAGTTAGGTATGTATAGGGCTTCTTTACCTTCTTCATAAGCAGCTTCTACTAAAATGTTCGCAACAGATTGTACGCCTTGGCCACCTTCACCCGCTAGGGCTATCTTAGTGCCATTTGCCATGATCAACCCTCCTTACTTTCGCCTGGAACTTTTAATTCACCAATTTTGAAATACTTGGCCATATCATCTTCAACAAACTTCCAAGTTTGCTCCGCATTTGTTCTCCAGTTGGTTGGACATAAGGAAAGAACCTCAACAAAGGAAAAACCTCTTCCTTCTTTAACATTTTCTACTGCCCTTTTTATAATTTTCTTCAATTGCCTAGGATTAGCTACTGTCGCTCTGGCTACGTATGCTCCTTCCTGGGAAATAGCCGTAACCATTTCCGGACCCTGGAATGGAGGTCCAGTTGCTTCTACATCTCTGCCATATGGGCTTGTCTCAGTCTTTTGCCCTGGTAGGGTAGTTGGTGCCATTTGCCCACCTGTCATGCCATACTGTGTGTTGTTGGCTAACAGGACAAAAACTTTATCATTTCTAGCTGCTGCATTCACTAAGTGCTGAGAGCCTATTGCGTAGCCTCCACCATCACCCATATAAGCGATTCCAATTACTTCTTCGTCAGCTCTTTTAATACCAACGATAACTGGCGTTGTTCGTCCGTGGTGTGTCTGGATTGTATCAACATTAAAGAAATCCCATGCCAATAAAGAACATCCAATATCACAACCAAATACCACTTTATCAGCGATCTCAAATTCATCTATAACTTCACCTAAAGCCTTAAGTAGCATGGGATGGCCACAGCCTGGGCAAAACTTATGAGGCTTAGTTTCCAAACACCAGCTTTTAGGCATCTGAGGTTGTATTGACATTTTCTTACCTCCTTAAATTAGTTCTTTGGCTTCTTGAACTACTTCTTCAACAGTTATTCCTTCACCAGGTCTAAAGTATTGTTTAATAGGTGTGCTAACACCATATATGTTTTCTTTAACCATTTTATCAAACTGTCCATATGCAGACTCTACTACTAATATATTCTTAGCTTTTTTAGCATACTTCTTAAGTTCTTCTTGTGGAAAAGGTCTTAAAGTAATAGGTCTAAAATGTCCCACTTTTAATCCTTCTTCTCTTAACTGTTTAACAGCTCCTTGAGCAGCTCTTGAAACCACACCATGTGCAAGGATTAATACATCTGCATCTTCACAATCAAACGTAGCATACTCCACCACTTCTGGGGACATCTTCTTAAAGTCATTTACTATGTCCATAACTGCATCATAAAGCTCATCTTCCATGTTATATGTATTACGTAAGTGAATTGGTTTTCTATCTACACCCGGAATCCCTGGTTTGCGTACAATTGGCTCAGGCTTAACCATCTCTATTCCCCTAGCCTCAGGGTCATACATTACTAATGATTCTCTCATTTTCGACTGATAGCCATCTCCTAAAACAAAGGTCGGAAAGCGATATTTCCATGCAGTATTAAAGGCTTTGATAGTATAGTCAAACAGTTCTTGATGACTTTCTGTTGAGTAAACAATTCTCAAGCCTTCACCATTACCACCAAAACATGTTAGTGTAGTTTCTTGCTGAGAATAGATTACGGTAGCTGTGGATGGACCACCCCTTTGACATATGACAAATACTGCCGGGACTCTCATCATTTCAGCCATTGACATTGGTTCTTGCATTAAAGTATTACCTGGGCCTGCTGTTGCTGTAAATGCCTTTTTTCCACTAAATACACCACCCAAACAGGTAAATCCAGCAGAAATCTCATCTTCAGTCTGCAAGAATTTTTTCCCATGCTTTGGGGCTAGTCTTGTCCAATAATGCATAATTTCATTTTGCGGGGTGATGGGATACCCATACATAATATCTGCCCCTGCCGCTAATGCTGCCCATGCAGTAGCTTCATTGCCTGTTACAAAAACTTTTTTTTCACCTTCAATAGGTTTTGCGGCCATTACATAACACCTCCTAAGAATTCTACTTACCAAAAAGTTTCAGACATAAATCTTTGTATATAAAATACAGGATTACCTGCACAATCTCTATTTCCCAATATATCTTGATGATGCTTTTCGACTGATGTAAAGATAACGGGTATTTTTAATTCCTGAGATGCTTCATTAACTATTTTAGCCCCATTTTGGATAACCTCTATATCAGTTTCATCACCTAAGTGTGTGTTATTAATTATGCCATCCACACGACCCAAATACTTTATATATTCCACTATATCAGGAACTGTACTTGTCATGGGTCTGGACACATTAATAACTGCATATATTTTAAGATATGGGTTATCATAAGCGCCATGAACTAGATTCAAAGTTTTTGCACCTTCCACACCGTAACCTACATCTAATATTAAATCACCCGGCCTTTTTAGAACCCATCTCAATTCCGGTTTAATAATATTACCAGTCTCACCTAAACCCATTGTCTTTCGGCTTTCCCAAGCCATAACCTCTATTCCCATTTCTTCAAGCTTTTTTTTAATAGGTCGTAAAGTATAAAAGGGTTCCACAATATCTAAATCAGCTAATGTAACTTTTCTGCCTTGGTTTTTTAGCCAAAGTGCTCTATTTACAGCATTTTCACTTTTACCACTTGCATATTCTCCTATGTATGCCTCCACAATGGGAATATCCATTTATTCCACCTCAGATTTATTATTAGCTTGAGATTATATATAAATACAAGGATAAGTTATCTTGGCCAAAATTAAAAGGGTTTTTCAAAAAAAGTATCAAAAAAAAGCATCCTGCACATTGTTTGCAGGATGCTTTGATAGTCTTTTTAAAATTTATTTGCACTCCATAGCCATGCGTTTGTATGATTCATAGCGTTCTTTAGAGTCCTTTGCTGCTTTCTCAAATAAAGCTTCAGCTATTTCAGGGAATGCTTGAACTAGGGTAGTGTATCGACCTTCAGACTTTAAGAAATCCTGGTAAGATACAGTTGGTTCCTTTGACTCAAGAATAAAAGGATTTTTCCCCTCTTCTTTTAATAATGGGTTATATCTCCAAAGGTGCCAATACCCTGCATTAACTGCGTTTTTCATTTCTTCCATTGCTTTGGCTAACCCGCCCTTGATAGTATGATTAATACATGGAGCATAAGCAATTATCAAGGATGGTCCTGGATAAGCTTCTGCTTCAGCCAACACCTTGATGGTTTGATTCATATTCGCTCCCATGGCAATCTGGGCAACATAAACTTCACCATAAGTTGTAGCAATCAAACCTAAATCTTTCTTTCTGGTACGTTTTCCAGCTGCTGCAAATTTAGCCATAGCACCTACAGGTGTTGCTTTAGAGGACTGCCCTCCTGTATTGGAATAAACCTCAGTATCAAGAACTAATATATTAACATCTTCCCCTGTTGAGATAATATGGTCTAAGCCACCATATCCAATATCATAAGCCCATCCATCTCCACCAAATATCCACTGAGATTTTTTGTTTAAGAAGTCGCTTCTTTCGTCTATTTCTTTAACAGCAGAATTATTAATATTTGCTGCCAATAAAGGCATGATTTTAGAAGTAGCCTCCGTGGAACCCTTAGCACTATCTTGACCTACTATCCACTCTTGGAAGGCAGCTTTTAAATCATCACTTATATCCTGCCCTATGGCTTCCTCCATAAGCATACCTAACTTTTCCCTGATTTTTTTAACTGCAAGCGCCATACCATATCCAAACTCAGCATTATCTTCAAATAATGAATTAGCCCAAGCAGGACCTTTCCCTTCCTTATTCTTGCAATACGGCATGTTAGGAGCTGAACCACCCCAGATAGAACTACAACCAGTAGCATTGGCAATCATCATTCTGTCACCAAATAACTGTGTTACCAACTTAACATAGGGAGTTTCCCCACAGCCACCACAAGCTCCAGAAAACTGTAGTAATGGTTGGGCAAATTGGCTACCCTTGATGGTTGCCAAATCTAACAGATGGTCTTTTATTGATACATTTTCCATCGCATAGTTCCAGTTATCTTCCTGTAAAGAAATCTGCTCTTCAACAGGTTTCATAACTAAAGCCTTTGTTTTAGCTGGGCATACATTTGCACAACTCCCACAACCTGTACAATCATAAGGACTTACCTGTATGCGGTAGGTTAACCCAGCAAGTTGTTTGCCAACAGCTTTTTTGCTAACAAAACTTTCAGGGGCATTTGCAGCTTCCTTCTCATCTAACAAGAAAGGCCTTACTACTGCATGAGGACATACAAGTGAGCACTGGTTACATTGTATGCAGTTTTCCATCTGCCATTCAGGTACTAAGATGGCTATTCCGCGCTTCTCGTATTCGCTAGTTCCCTGTGGGAAGGTTCCGTCTTCACTCCCTACAAAGGTACTAACTGGTAGCTTATCTCCCTGCTGCCTATTCATGGGGGCCACGACTTTACTAATAAACTCAGGTATGTCTGTGGTGGCAGCCGCCTCTGACTCTGCAATATTACTCCACTGTGCAGGAACATCTACCTTCCTCAGAGCTTCTGTAGCCTTATCAACTGCTTGATAGTTCATAGAAACTATCTTTTCGCCCTTTCTACCATAAGTCTTCTTTATGGCTTCTTTCATATATTTTACTGCATCATCGTAAGGTATCACATTGGCTAGTTTAAAGAAAGCAGACTGCATAACCATATTAATACGACCACCTAGACCAATCGCACCTGCAATATCTACTGCATTAATAATGTAGAACTCAATTTTCTTTTCTGCTATATATTTTTTCATGTTCGATGGCAATTTCTCTTCTAGCTCTTCTAAAGTCCAGTTGCAGTTTAGCAGGAAGGTTCCTCCTTCTTTTAAACCTTCCAATACCTCGTATTGATCCACGTAAGCCTGCTTATGACAAGCAACGTAGTCAGCCTCATCAATAAGATATGTGGCCCTAATTGGCTTTTTACCAAAGCGCAAGTGGGAAACAGTTACACCGCCAGACTTCTTGGAATCATATGCAAAATAACCTTGGGCATACATATCGGTGTGGTCACCAATGATTTTAATGGCATCCTTGTTGGCCCCTACAGTACCGTCAGATCCAAAGCCCCAGAATTTACAACGTGTAGTTCCTTCATCAGCTATGCAGAGCTTTTCTGTCTCAGGTAAACTAAGTCTTGTAACGTCATCTACAATACCAATAGTGAATCCATTCTTAGGTTTTTCTAATTTTAAATTGTCAAATACAGCCTTTAACTGACTTGGCGTAACATCCTTAGACCCTAGTCCATAACGTCCACCAATAACCATTGGCGCATTTTCCATGCCATAAAACATAGTTCTCACATCTTCATATAAAGGTTCCCCTAAGGATCCAGGTTCTTTACATCTGTCTAGTACAGCAATTCGCTTAACACTCTTAGGTAAGACATCAAAGAAATACTTGGGTGAAAAAGGACGATACAAGTGAACCTTAATCATCCCAACCTTTTCCCCTTTTGCTACTAAGTAATCAATGGTTTCCTCTAATGCTTCACAAGCTGAACCCATAGCTATATATATAAGTTCGGCGTCAGGAGCGCCATAATAGTTAAATGGCTTATACTCTCTGCCCGTAACTTCGCTTATTTCTTTCATATACTCATTTACTATATCAGGCACTGCTTCATAAAACTTATTGCTTGCTTCTTTAGCTTGGAAGAAGATATCTGGATTCTGAGCTGTTCCTTTAAGGACAGGGTGTTCTGGGTTTATAGCCCTGTCTCTAAATTCCTTAAGTGCTGCACGATCAATTAAGTTTTCAAAAACTTGATAATCAATAGCTTCAATCTTTTGCACCTCGTGGGAAGTTCTGAAACCATCAAAGAAGTGCATGAAAGGTACTCTAGATTTTATTGCAGCAAGATGAGCTATTCCACCTAAATCCATTACTTCTTGTACACTACCTGAAGCTAACATGGCAAAACCAGTTTGACGGCAAGCCATTACATCTGAATGATCTCCAAAAATTGATAACGCATGCCCCGCTAGAGCTCTAGCACTAACATGAAATACTCCAGGCAATAATTCTCCTGCAATCTTATACATGTTAGGAATCATTAATAGTAAGCCTTGAGAGGCTGTAAATGTAGTAGTTAATCCACCTGCTGATAAAGAACCGTGTACTGCTCCAGCAGCCCCAGCTTCAGACTGTAATTCTGAGACTAATACTTCTTGCCCAAATATATTCTTTTTCCCAGCTGCACTCCACTCATCCACTACTTCTGCCATATTGGATGAAGGGGTAATTGGATAAATAGCTGCTACCTCTGTCATGGCATAGGAAACATATGCGGCTGCTGTATTTCCGTCCATAGTTTTCATGATTTTAGTCATATAGCCTTCACTCCCCCAATTGAATTTTAAAATATCGATATCCTGAAAAATATAGTAGTTCAGCCTTGATAATCTACACACCTCCTACTGTCTTACACATACTTTTTAGCCATTCCGTTAATAAATCATTTTTCAAGATCTATAATTCATAGCAATACCCTTCTCATTATACTCCGTAGCAATCTTAGTTCTTGAAGCCTTACATTACTGCATATACAACCGCTCTCTTATGCCCGTCATGTATAAAGTATTGGAAACTAAAAAGAAGCCTTGCTTTAGCCACTAGTTCCAGCATAGCTATTTGTGCTCAATGGGCATAAATTCCATTCCATAGGGGGCACTAGGCCTTTGTCGTTAGCAACTTATCGAGCATAACATTATAATGGTGTCTATACAGCAGACTACTATCTACCGATAGAAAAATATTTTTTAACATTTTACAATTTATTTTATACCAGTTTTGAAAGGATATAACCATTTACAGTATAATGTATACACCGTTACAAGTCAATAAGCTTTGTTATTTATTTCACAAACATTGCCAGACCAGCCTAGTGGTATGCCACCTATTCGCTGTCCTTGCTATGCTAGTTGATTATGTCATATGAAAACAAGCCTTAGCATGCGCCAGTAGTTCTAGCATTGTGTCTTTTGCAATGCGTAGAAATACCAGTACTTTAGTGCGCCAGTACTTCTAGCAATCAGTCTTTACAGTACTTGGGAATGCCCGTTCTTTAGTGCGTCAAGTCTTAATAGTAATATAATTTAGACTAAAAGCTGTAGTACTAGCATTAACCCTAATCCTGGGAGTCCTAATATTCCTGCTGTTAGTATTGTCACTATATTGGCAGGGATGTACATTCCAAAAATACCTCCCATATAATTGAATGCCCATACTAATACCATCCCAAATACAAGAGAATAACCAAGCCTAAATACAATTTTTACTGGTCTGACAACAATTTTATTAATAATGGCAACTATGACCAGTAGTAAACCTATACCAAAAACAACCTGCATAAATTCAACACCCATATCTAACCCTCCTAAGATTCATTCCCCTGTTTGTTAACATTAATATGCTTTCAAAAGATAAATATACCATTTTTTGGACTTTTATCAATTCTGGCGCATATTGATTATAATAAGAAGCTAATTGGAGGGAGTTTGGATGAAGTTAAAACAATTATTTAAATTTCTAAATAAACAAAAACCCACCACTATAAGTGATTTAGAGTTAAAACTTCTTAATGCAAAAAAAGAATGGCTAGAAGCACAAAAGATATGTGATGAAATAACAGATCATAGAGAGCTTGATACTGCAATCTTGAAGGTTGTTCGTGCGGAAAGAAGGTACATGCACTATTTGGAGCTTATTAAACATATAACAATTAAGCAGGGCTAAAAGACTAAAAGGACTGTACAAGTGCATTTAACCATGCACTTATGCAGCCCTTTTGTAATTTTGTGATTATTTTTTATCCGATGACTACCGCCACTAGCCTTGCATGGGTTCAGCTATGTCAACAAGTTGACAAGTTTCACTCCAAGACTCCTATCTTCTAGCTTTGCACTAGTATTTCTACGCATTGCAAAAGATACAATGCTAGAACTACTGGCGCAAGTGGGAGATAAGTGGCGCTACGTCCCTGGATAACGGTTTTCCCTAAAGGATTAGCTTAGCTACGCCAAACAAGTTGGCAAGTTTCGCTCTATAAAACTCAGATGGAGTCAAAACTCCACCTGAGTTAAGAATCCTGTTTATCGGGATAGCCATTTGGGTATTTATAAGTCTTGCCTTCCCAGTTTCTTATTAAAACATGATCCTTGCCGTGTTGTATTAAATACTGAGGGATTATAGGAGTCTTTCCATGACCTTCAGGTGCATTAATGATATACCAGGGGATTGCCAACCCTGAAGTATAACCTCTTAGTTGCTCCATTATATCCAATCCATCCTCAACTCGAGTTACAAAATGAGTAGTACCTTTAACTGATTTTGCATGGAAAATATAGTAGGGTTTAACATGAATTTTTAGCAACTCATGGTTGAGTTTTTTCATAACATGAGGATCGTTATTAATACCTTTTAACAAGACTGCTTGATTTCCTAAGGGAATTCCTGCTTTAGCTAACCTTCTAGTAGCCTTTAAAGCTTCAGGGGTAACCTCTTTAGGGTGATTAAAATGGGTATTAATATATATCGGGTGATACTTTTCTAGCATATCGCATAATTCCTGAGTTACTCTTTGTGGACATGTAACCAAAGTTCTGCTTCCAAGACGAATTATTTCTACTGTAGGAATACTTCTAATTTCTGATATGATCCATTCCAGGTTTTCATCAGATAAGGTTAATGGGTCCCCCCCTGTAATAAGTACATCCCTTATCTCTGGATTAGCTCTAATGTAATCTATAGCAGCTTGAATATCACTTTGTGGAGCAGGTGCATCAGTCTCTCCAATATTTCTTCTTCTTTGGCAGTGTCTGCAAAACATCGCACATTGATTAGTAACATTAATTATCAGTCTATCAGGATATCTCCTGGTAATACGTGGAGCTGGAGATGTGTATTCTTCTGCCATGGGATCTTCTTTCCCATATGGATCATTTAATTCATGAGCACTAGGTATTGCTTGCATCCATATGGGGCAAGCAGGGTCGTTTGGATCTAATATGCTTAGATAATATGGCGATATTGACCATCTATAGTCTTTTTCTATTTGTTTAATAACTTGCTTTTGCTCATCATCAATTTCAACAAATTTTACAAGTTTATCAACATCACCTATTCTGTTCTTTATCTGCCAATGCCAATCATTCCACTGCTCTTCAGTAGCATTGAAATATTCTAAGATTTTTGCTTTCATTTTTTGGGACCGTTCCTGTAAGTCAAATCCTGTAGTAATTTTGTCTTTGGCATCCAAATAAGGCTTTATGCGTTCTTCAAGTTCACTAGCCCTTTCTATAGCTTGCTCCCTCTTGTCTTTTTCTTTCACAAAAATCACCTCTCATTTAGTTTTTCCTTTTGTTGTTTCTTTTTTACACTATCTTTTTCTGAAACATAAAAAATATTACATCTCTCCCAGATAACCTCTTGTTTTTCAAGTATGTCTAATGTCTGGTCTCTTTGTTTTCGGCCTACTGCAGTTACCAGGGCATTTATTAAACTTAGTGGAGCCGCAAAGGACTCGATAAAGGAACCTATGTTACTTTGACTCGTTAGAGTAATATCTGCCCATTGCGCTAATGGAGATACTACAGTATCAGTAATAACAACTACCTTTGCACCAAGCTTTTTAGCATACTCGACACCATCAATTGTTTGTCGGGTGTATCTTGGAAAGCTTATTCCAATGACTAAATCAGTATTTCTGACTACTGACAGTTGCTCATATATACTACTTACTCCTGACGGGACTACCTTTACCTTTTTCCCTATCATCTCAAGATAAAAACCTAGAAATAACGCCAAACAATGAGCACTCCTCAGTCCAAGGATATAAATTGTTGAAGCATCACTTATTTCCTCGACCGTTTCTTCAAATGCCTCTACAGAAATTTCCTGAAATGTTTTCTTCAGATTTTCCATATCACCAAGAAATAGCTCAGGCAAAACCTGGGTATCCTTTGCCGAATCACTTGTTTCTCTTAGTCGAGTTGTGGTGCTTAGCTTATGTCGAACCATATCCTGCATGGCTTCTTGTAATTCAGGATATCCTTGATATCCTATGGTGGATGCAAATCTAATAACAGTAGACTCACTAGTGCCTACTATAGTACCTAAACGTGAAGCCGTTAAAAATGCGGCCTCTTCATAGTTTTCAAGCAAGTATTCCGCTAGCAGCTTATGGGTTGCAGATAACTTATGAAATTGATTTTTAATCTTCTGTTTTAAATGAGAATCTATCATATTTAATTGTCACTCTCCATAGATATATGCAGTTCCTTCGCCGAAATATGATAATTCATGCAATAATTCCTGCACGCTTGGCTTTTTAAAAAGAAACATATATCTGAAACTGTTTCTTCGGTTAATGTTTGTATTTTTCTCTTATAATAATATTACACCTTTTCAAGGTAATTCCTGCAAAGATTTATAATTTTTTTATTTTTTATGTTTTTTCTTAAAACAGCATATGCTTTAAAGTGATAGGAGGTCCCTAAACTTAAACTGAATTTTAAGTTTAGGGACTATTTTTATACTGATGTCATACTTCTTCTTCCTTCGAAAGCTCTTGCAAGTGTGACCTCATCTGCATATTCAAGGTCCCCTCCTACTGGTATCCCGTGAGCTATTCGTGTTACTTTTATTCCAAATGGATTTATTAATCGCGCAATATACATTGCAGTTGCTTCTCCTTCAACAGTAAGGTTGGTAGCCATTACTATTTCTTTAACTTGATTGTTTCCTATTCTCTGCAATAATTCCTTTATTCTTAACTTTTCTGGACCTACGTTATCCATAGGTGAAATAACACCATGCAAAACATGATATAAACCCTTATACTCTCGGGTTCTTTCCAGCGCTGCAACATCTCTGGCATCTTCAACTACACAAATAATTTCTTGATCTCTATTTTCATCAACACATGTCATACATGGGTCAATATCTGTTAAATTGCAACATTTAGAGCACAGCTTGATAGAGTGTTTGGCTTCCAATATTGCTTCAGTCAAACCTTGGACTTCCTTTTCACTATAGTCCAAAATGTGAAAAGCTAACCGCTGTGCTGTTTTTGGACCAATTCCTGGAAGCTTATTTAGTTCTTTAATTAGTTTTGTTACCGGCTTTGCGAAATCAAACAATTTCTCAACTCCTAAAACACACCTGGAATACTTAGACCACCAGTTATCTTTTGCATTTCTTCCTGCATCATTTCCTGAGTCTTTTGTAAAGCCTCATTAACAGCAGCTAAAATCATATCCTGTAGCATTTCAACATCTTCAGGATCAACAGCCTCTGGGGAAATAACTATTGACAGTATTTCCTGCTTACCATTTGCAATAACCTTTACAGCTCCACCACCAGCTGTTGCTTCAAGGGTTCTTGTTTCCATTTCTGCTTGCATTTTCTTCATGTCTGCCTGCATCTTTTGAACCTGTTTCATCATTTTACCCATATTTGCCATACCCATAGTAAAATTCCTCCTTAGATTTCCTTAATCTTTTATTTCTATAACATTACCACCAAAAATTTTGATGGCCTCTTCCAGTAAATCATTCTCAGGTTTTCCTTTTTCTTTATCTTGTCCAGAACCTATAACACATTTTATTTTAACCCTATTTTTAAGTAAATAAGCTAATGCATCTTCAATTATTTGTTTGTTTTCTTCCTGCTCAATTTTTTCTTTATGAAAAGAATGGCTAGTATGGAATTGGATTACAAGACATCCTTCCTCATAATGAACTGGTGTACCCTCCAATAAAAATGCGTGGGTGGTAATTTTATTCTTTTTAACAATATCCAGCACTTTGCTCCAATTGTCTCTTATCAAAGTTAAATCTACACTATTTTTACCAATGCTTTCGTCCTTTGGCACTTTTGATGTATCTACTTCTTCCTTTTCATGAACCTTTGGATGCTGAACGATTTTACTTTTTTCCTGCTTTATTTGAATAGTTTGCGCAGTAGTAATCTGATTATTATCCTTTAGCTTTTGTATTTCAGCCTCTAGAAGACTTATTCTTTCTAACACAGAGGTCATTGCGCTTTCTTCTTGGAAAATAATTTTAAAAAAGGCCATCTCCAAAAGAAGTCTAGGATTATTACTCCATCTCATTTCTGTTTCTACTTTGTTAATACAATCAGTTGCATACTCTAACTGATTAACACTGACTTGAGGATGCTTCAAAAAAAACTCTTTCTTGTCATCTATACTATAAACAAGAAGGCTCTCACCACATGTCTTGTATATTAATAGATCCCTAAAGTAGTCAAGGAGTTGACTGGTGAACTGCCGAATATCCTTACCTTCATCTACTATTGTATTCACCTTAGTTATCAACTGTTTAATCTGACTAGAAATCAATAAATCAACTATATCAGCAACATAATCTGTAGCTACAATTCCCAAAGATTCATTGATTTGCTTTAATGTTAGCTTTTGATCGCCATAGGAAAGGCATTGATCCATTAAACTGAGGGCATCTCTCATGCCACCCTGGGCTAAACGAGCAATAACTGTTAATCCTTCCTCATCATAGTCAATACTGCTTTTTTTACATATATCCTCTAAGTGTAGAACAATTGTTCCTGGGTCAAGTCTACGAAAGTCAAAACGCTGACATCTTGATAGAATTGTTGCTGGCATCTTATGGGGTTCTGTTGTAGCCAAAATAAAGATTACACATTTTGGGGGTTCTTCTAGAGTTTTTAGCAATGCATTAAATGCTTCAGTAGTTAACATATGCACTTCATCAATAATATAAACCTTATATTTACCTTGAGCAGGAGCTAAGTTAACCTTTTCTCTTAAATCACGTATCTCATCAATACCACGATTTGATGCTCCATCTATTTCAAGAACGTCTAGTGAATTCCCAGAGTTAATTATATTACAGGAGTTACATTCATTGCATGGTTCACCATTTTTAGGATTTAGGCAATTAACTGCTTTAGCAATGATTTTTGCAGTAGTGGTTTTGCCGGTACCTCTTGGACCACAGAGTAAATACGCATGAGAAAGCTTATTTGAAGCTAATGCATTTTGTAAAGTCCTGCTTACATGTTTTTGGCCTAACAGCTCATTAAAATCTTGTGGTCTCCATTTTCTATAAAGTGCAATATAACTCATTAAATCACCGCCCAAAGTAAAATCCCTAACAGTAACTATTATAACAGAACAGTACATAAATTGCAGTTGTACTGTTGTAGATAAAGAAGACTGGAGATAAAAAATCTTAGGTTATTTACAACCTAAGATTAGCTTAAATAGAATATAATATTTTAAGACCGTGCACCTATCTTCGAATATTGCGCTCCCAAGCGGTAACCTCCTAGTTAGCTCCTACCAAGCAACCCTACGGCACACGAAAATGTTCACTTACCGCTGCTTCCTTCCGGATCTGACGGGGTTCATGAGTTTCCATTGCGTAGGACTTGATTATCAGCACCACTTTTGAGGTTCAGTCCTTAACAGAACAAACCCTAGGATAGGCATCAGCCCTACTATAGCGGATTGTAGGTACAGGGCACCGCTACCTCCCCACCTAGCACGGTCAAAACTCACATATTAATTAGATGGCGGAGAGGGTGGGATTTGAACCCACGGTACCAGTTAAGGTACACCCGCTTTCCAGGCGAGCGCCTTCAGCCAGACTCAGCCACCTCTCCAGATGAAAATACTTGTATTCCTATATCTTTTAAAACATTATTTCGCAAATAAGCTACCTAAGAATACTAACACCTTGCACCTCTTTTGTCAAGATTATCTCCCTGTCCACAGCTTGTTCCGCAGCTTGTAAATGTTGTCAGATGCCTTGATAAAGAAAGAGCACCATATTAATATAGTACCCTTTTCCTGCTAACATTTTATCCGATGACTATCACCGCTAAGACTCCCATCTTCTAGCCTTGCACTAGTATTTCTACGCATTGCTAAAACACAATGCTAGAACTACGGTCGTAAGTGGGAGACAAGCGGTGCTATGTCCCTGGATAACGGTTTCCCCTAAAGGATTAGCTCAGCTAAACATTTAATCTGCTGATTAAATGAAGTTTCGCTCTATAACCTTTAGATGGAGTAATTCAGTGAAACTTAGTTCAGATGTTTTTCCCTGAACTGTAGTTGAACTAATCCTGTGGGAAACTCCACCTGAAGTCAAGAATCCTGTTTATCTTCTAGCGTCTTTTTTGTGACTGCTTATGTTTCTTATTGCCATATGTCTCCCGTCTCTGCCCTTGGCCATAACCACGTTTATTATCTGTCTTTTTCTGTCTAAGTGGTGCTTCCGCTGTTAGGTTTATTGGGGAAGTATCAGACTCCTTTGTAAACAGTTTTAAAGCTGCTGACAATAGTGTTACAGAATCATTTTCCTCGAGTAACCCCTCTGCTAGATCTTTATATGGAAATAGCTCTCCTTCTTCAACAGCTCGCATTATTTTGTCTACAGCTAACCGTTGTTGGCCTTCTATTGCCTCGTTTACTGATGGTATAGGTTTACGAACCATTCTTTTATTAGTCAATTTCTCAATCAACCTTAAATGACCTATTTCTCTGGGAGTTACAAAGGTAACTGCCAATCCATGTCTTCCAACGCGGCCAGTACGACCTATTCTGTGTACATAGCTTTCAGGATCTTGAGGAATATCAAAATTGTAGACATGGGTAACACCACTAATGTCTAGGCCCCTAGCTGCAACATCTGTGGCTACCAATATATCTGTTATTCCTTCTTTAAAATGACGTAATACACTCATACGCTTGGCTTGTGTTAAATCGCCATGAATGGCTTCTGCAGAATAACCACGTTTATTAAGTGCCTCAAATAATTCATCAACACGCCTCTTAGTTCTTCCAAAAATAATGGCTAGTTCAGGAGACTGAATATCTAGAAGCCTACAAAGCACATCAAATTTTTGTTTTTCATGAACCTCGTAATAATATTGCTCAGTATTAGGAACTGTAACCTCTTTTGTCTTTACACTTAGAAACTCTGGATCCTTCAAAAAACGTCTAGCCAAGTTCTGTATCGGCCTTGGCATTGTTGCTGAGAATAGCACAGTCTGCCTTTCCTGGGGAATTTCTTTGAGAATAGTCTCTATATCCTCTAAGAAACCCATATTTAACATCTCGTCAGCTTCATCAAGAACAACCATTTCTATACTATTGAGTTTGACTGTCCTTCTTCGCATATGATCCATTAAACGACCAGGTGTTCCAACGATGATTTGCGGTCCATTCTTAAGAGCCCTTATTTGGCGGTTTATATCTTGTCCTCCATAAATTGGCAGAGAACGAACGCCCTTAAACTGGCCTATTCTATTTAATTCCTCAGCAACCTGTATCGCAAGTTCTCTTGTTGGTGTAATGATAATTCCTTGAGTTTTCCCAGACCCAACAATTATTTTCTCTATTAGAGGAATACCAAACGCTGCTGTTTTGCCTGTTCCTGTCTGGGCTTGACCGATTACATCTCTTCCTGCCATTACAACAGGAATAGCTATCTCTTGTATTGGAGTAGCTTCCTCAAAACCCATATTTGTTGTAGCCTGAATTAGGGGGCGGCTAAGTCCCATTTCTTGAAATGTTGGCATATTTTACATAACCCCTTATTATTTTTTATACTATACCTAAAACTAACCATCAAATAGCATCCGCTAACTTACCTCTATAATTAACTAAACTTCACAGATAGAAAACACATTAAGCTTATACTCTGTTTATAGAATGCTCTGTAAATTGTCTATTTATAACATATTGACTCTTTTAATTATAAAAGGACATCTCAAATTGTTAATGAAATGCCCTCACCAGACTATTTTGATATATAGTTAGTTTTAATCTATAACAACATGTACAATACTACCCCACCCTAGATAAAAAGTCAACTGTTATCTGGTTTATTCTGTATATTTTTGTGTGTTTTATCAGTTTCACGAGCACCTAACCCAGCCCTCATATCATATCCGGTTGGGTTTTGGAATACCCTTAATCCAAATTGAGACGATACTGCTAGTATATGATCAAAAATATCTGATTGTATGTTTTCATAATTAATCCAGTCAGTATCATTGGTAAATACATAGACCTCTATTGGAAGACCATGTTCCCCAGGTGCCAGTTGCCTAACCATTTGGATCATTTCCTTATGAATTTTGGGATGGTTTTTTAAATACTGCTCAATATATATTCTAAATGTACCAATGTTGGTAAGTCGTCTGCCATTAATTAAGTCAACAATATCTACATTAAGCTTTTGATTATACTCCTCTATTTCTCTTTGCTTAGTTGTTATATATTCAGACAGGTAAAGAATCTTTTTAAATCTCTCAATCATTTCCTCTGTGCAAAAGGCTATACTATTTGTATCTATAAATATAGAACGCTTAATTCTCCTACCCCCAGAATCCTGCATGCCTCTCCAGTTTTTAAAAGAGTCCGATATTAAAGCGTAGGTAGGGATAGTTGTGATTGTTCTATCAAAATTCTCCACTTTAACAATGTTTAAGGTAATGTCTTTTACATCTCCATCGGCTCCATACTTTGGCATTTCTATCCAATCACCGATGCGAACCATGTCATTTGCAGACAGCTGTATGCTGGCAACCAGTCCAAGAATAGAATCTTTAAATACTAATATTAAAACAGCCGACAAGGCTCCTATGCCACCTAGAAGAACAAAGGGGCTTTCACCAATCATATTACCTATAATTAGGATGCCGCCTATAATATATACAATAATTTTGATGACCTGAATATAGCTCTTTATTGGCTTAGTTTTGGATACTTCATAGCATCTATAGATATCCTCCACGGCGTTTAAAAAAGCACTAGTAACAAATATTCCTACTATAATAATATAGGCAGCCGCAAACCTTTGTATCCATATCTGTAAGCTCGGAAAAAATTGGGCAAAGGAAAAAATAATGAGAGCTGGCACTATATGAGAAAGTCTTTCGAATACCTTCCTTTCCAGCATAATATTGTCCCATTTTATCTGATTGTTTGTAATATAATGGGTCATTACCCTCAAAACAATCTTCTTAGCGATGAAATTCCCCAATACACTCAATAACAAAATAAAGAGGATCAATATCCCGTTAGTAAAGTATCCAGCTATAGTTGAGCTTATTCCAATATCCATCAGTAGATTAGTAATATATTCTAACATCATCTTATCCCCCAAAATACAGTAATTTTACAAAGCTAGCTAGGGCAACTTTGCTTTTTGAGCTATCAGCTATCCTTCAGCGGGTTTTTCTATTTCTAAACATCGGTATGATTGTATCCATAATAATCCCTGTTATAAAACCCGACAATGCCCCCGATAGAAGCAGAATAGCAATTACAGCTTTTGCCAAATTCTCAAATCCACCTTCACCTGGTGAAGTTCTAGCAATGTAGATATTAATAATACCTGCCAAGAAGGCTCCAAAAGAAGGTATAAATTTATAAAGTCTGTTCCTAAAAATCTTATCTAATCCCCAAGTTAGTAATGCAAAAATTAAAATAACACCTATTAGTATTATTAACAATCTATCCATGGTACATAGCCTCCATTTAAAATAATTAGATGAAACGCCTAAATAATATCCATTCTCCTTCTAAAACCCTTTTTCCTCCCAAAACTATTTAATTTAGCTATCTTAGCTGTCACAAAAAATATCTTTTATTTACTCGTTTAGAAATGCTAATATAGAGTAAGAAATGGTAATATTTTTATCGAAATATATTAAAACTATCTCAAAGGGGTTACGTTATGGCACAATTATTTTTTCGCTATGGTCAAATGAATGCTTCAAAATCTGCCCAATTATTGATGACAGCCCATAACTATGAAGAGCAGGGCAGAAGGGTATTAATCTTTTCTCCTTCCATTGATGAAAGGTATGGTAAAAGAAAAGTAGCATCTAGAATTGGTATTAGTAAAACTGCCATTCCAATAGATAATAATTTAGACATTATTTCTACTGTCAAAAATGAAATGCCCGACTGCGTTTTAGTAGATGAGGCTCAGTTCTTACGAGAGAATAATATTTTGGATTTTGTATATATTGTTGATAAGTTAAATATTCCTGTGATATGCTATGGCTTGCTCAGGGACTACAGGGCAAAGCTATTCGAAGGTAGTGAAGTACTCGTCAGATTTGCAGATAAATTAGAAGAAATTAAAACAATCTGTACGTATTGTAACAGAAAAGCCACAATGATTCTCAAGTTTAAAGAAGGTAAACCAGTTTATGAAGGAGATCAAATAGAAATAGGTGGGAATGAATTGTATAAATCAGTATGTAGAAAGCATTGGTTTAACCCACCCCAGCCCCAGTAAGCACTTGCCCTAATTGAAAAGCTATTGCTTTAGCTAATAATGGAGGTACTGCATTCCCAGTCTGAACCCTTCCTTGTACGATACCTCCCTTAAAAATATAATCATCAGGAAAACTTTGGATTCTAGCTCTTTCTCGAATTGTTAAACCTCTAGGAACCTCTGGATGCCCAAATTGAAATTGCGATCTGATGCCTCCAGCTAATTGAGTAGGACTTTGGGTATCCCATGACAACCGTATTCTTTGTTTATAGTTTTCGTACATAGGTTGGCCTGGTATTGTTTGCTCTATCCGTTTAATAGTAGCTTGTGGATGATTAGGGGCTTGGTAATTAAACAAACCCTGTGATCTCTCTCTCATCAACTCCTGGTACTTACTATTAGGATTGCTTCTATATTCATTAGCAGATTCTCCTGAAAGAATAAATGGTAGATCACTAATTGCATCCCAAACGGTAGTATGTTTTAAGGGTAATCCGTTTCCATGTGTAGGATTTGGAAATAGAAATTCATTTATGTTGAGTTTCTTCTTTAAGCCAATGAATATTAACCTTTTTCTATATTGGGGAACTCCAAAGTCCACAGCATTAACCATTCCATGTGTCACATTATATCCTGTCCCAACATTGGATAATGCCTGTTCTATATTTTTAACAAACGAACCCTGGCCTGTTGACTTCATCCCTGAAACATTTTCAATTAGTATTATATCTGGTTCAACATTATTAGCTAGTCTTATTACTTCTAAAAACATAAAGTTTCTTTCATCGTATGCATTTCTTTTTTTATTTGAAATGGAAAACCCCTGGCAAGGAACCCCAGCGGCTACAACATTAACCTGCATATTGCCTATAGTATCCAAAAACATCTTATCAGTTATTTTTCTAATATCTCCGAGAATGGTAGAAGAAAATGGATGGTTATGTCTAAATGTCTCCATTGCCGAAGTATAGATATCTAAGCCCAAGACCACTTCAAATAGATTAGTTAGTTCAAAACCTGCTGATAATCCTCCCGCTCCACAACATAAATCAATTAATCTATATTTATTAGATAATTTATTCTGTTGCTTTTTCTCAATAATTGGCTCCTCTTCCCAGTAATATGGGCTTTTTTCAACAAGGCTCAACCTCTCCACTAAGCTTCCTCCCTCGGTTAGATATCGCTTTTTAGCTTATAAATCATTCTAATATAGGATTTTTCAAATCCCATTTTTTCATAGAGCTTAATAGCTCGGTTATTATCTTTTGCAACATGAAGGGATATTTTCCCATCTGATAACTCGATTGCCTCATTAAGAAGCTGTGTAGCTATACCTCGCCCTTTAATTGATCTTTTGGTGGCTATATAGCCTATGTGATAGGTTGGTAAAAAGTCCTCGAAGCCGGTATGTATTGCTACTGTAATTCCAGCCAACTCATTATTGTAATATGCCATTAATACAAACCCATCTTCAAAGGCTGCTCCTAGAGCCTCCCTAATCTCACACTTTGGATCTGTATATTCCATGAGCCATTCGTCCATCATCGAGACAAGTTCATCAATAGAAATGTCTATTTCGGACCTTTCTACTTTCCTAACACTTAGATCAACACGTCCATCGTTTAATAAGATAACATGATTTCCATCACATAGGTTGCCCTTTTCTACTTCCTTCATAAATCCTGCTATGGCGTATCCCTGTTCTGTATTAAACTTAATGTCTTCAGCTTCCTTAAAAGCATTTGTGTACCTTATTAATTCTTCTTCACTTATTCCTGTAATGGTACCATTTGCATCATAAATTGAATCCAGAGCATCCTGTGCTATAGAGCTATCAAAGTTTAGTAAATGTCTATTGTATTTATTAATTTCTATAGCTGCATTGGTCATGGGTATGATTTTTAAACTATTTTTTTTGAACGATTCATATATTACATTGCCATAATTGATTGTACAGTTATAAAACTTGGGTAACTTTTTTATTTTGTCGTTAATCCATAAATGCCTAAAGCCCAAGTTCAGGCCAGCAACGGAAAAACCATAACTCATTAGAGAAAAAACTGTATCTATCTCTCCCCTTACCTGGTTATGTAGCTCATCAGATATAAATGATAAGGCAGTCATATTTAAAATGTTATTCTCTAACCCTAAAGTGGCATTATACCAGCCATTTTCAGTACATAATTCCTTACTATAAGCAATACAATCTGCCTGGTTCTTGCCATATTTAATTATTCTTATGTTATCCTTCTCAAATATTTTTTCTTTAAATACTTTACTTTTGGAATTACTGATAAAGACACAGTCAATATCATAATGCTGGGAGATTAGGGCCAAGGATTTAGATAATGCACCATGGGTTCCTGTACATATAGTCTTTTTGTTTATTGATATAGCATCCTTAATTAATAAGTAAGCTAATCTATCTATCCTTTGCCCTGATGGGTTATTTCCTTCTAACTTGAGATAGATTTTTGAAATACCCAGCTTCTTTTCTAGTTTTTCTGCTCTTACCAAAGGTGTTTTTCCTACCCTGTTAATAATAGTATTTTTATTCATAAGCTACCTCCTCGTATAATATGTTTAAATCATCATTTCTACTGTTTTTAGCCTGCTACCCATAACCCATCATTGATTTTCTAAAGGATAAAGGAAAGAATCGATAAATAGTAGCTATCTTATTATTTCGCTAAGTATTTATATAACCCTTTTAAGAATTTCCAGAAATTTCTTTTTAAAAGTCAGCAACCCTCCTCATTTATGTCTAGGGTAATGATTAATTTCTTATATCCATTCTTAATTTAAGTTTTGGTCTTTTCCTATAAAATAATGTGCTATATGGCTTACTCAAAAAAAGCTACAAACAAAAGCTCCTTCCGGATTTATATTCGCAGAAGGAGCTTCCTCGTCTTTAGTTACTTTAAAGTGAACAATTATGGGTGAAATAGCAACATATCTAGAAGTTCTTTTATCTATCAACAGTAACTAGATAGGAATATTCTTTACTTTCTACAGTAAAGGATACCCTAATATCCTTTGATATTTCATCAGCTCTCATAAAGAAAAATATTGAACCATAAGGTGTGGCACTTCCGTCGCTCCAAAGAATATATGTTCTTCCCTGGACTGAATATCCTGAGATACTTCCATCAGAATCGGTTTCATTAAATACCAGGTTTCTAATAGCTGCACCTTTGACGCTCACAGAGTTAATCACTTTTATGGTTTTTTCAACAGTCCCAGTAAAATAACTGTTGCTATTTCCAGCTCTCATCTTAATCTGATAGTTTATTACGTAAGTTCCGGGTTTTTCAGCATAAAATACCGCCTTTGATATGTATTCATTCGTATTCTCATCAAAAACAGTACCCTCTGCTGTTGCACCATTCCATTTTTCCTCATAAGATGAACCTTGCTTGACTGTAACCGCTGACAGTTCAATGCTTTCCCCTACATTAATGATATCGGGTATATTTGAAACAGATACTTCAGCTTCTTTGGATGGTGTCTCCGCAAATGCAGTTGTAGGAAAACTTAATACAAGGGTTATAATTAATATAGTAACTATCTTCCTCATACTTTTACTCCTCCATATCGTATAATTTTTATGATTCCATTATATATGGCGGAGCACTACATAGATATCGCACCTTGGTCTTATATTTTATGGGAAGTTCCTACTAGTCTCAGACTCCCATCTTAACATCTAGTGAACTCATTCAGGCAAAGCTGAACATCGGGGAATCAGACGGGGACTCTGCTCCACCTGATTTAGCCATATTGGGGACATTCCTGGTTCTACTCACAGGTGTGCGCTGCTATTATGTTCATCAATGTTCCGGTGCAGACCTTTATTATACAAAGGGCAACACCTAATGAATACATGTCTAGGATGTTTTCAATTGTTGGAATGATTACCAAGGGCGGTATGCCTTTTGGTGCATTAGTGTATGGATTTGTCCTCAACAGTGTTGAGATGCATTGGACTATACTGACAGCTACCCTATTGATGATGTTAATTTCAGTTGTTTTGGCGGGGCTGTTCCCATGCCCGAATAATCCTTCCAAACCCGCAAGTTTGGAAGGGTGTTTTTATGCCTTAAAAATGAAAGGGCTGTTAGAGGGACAACTTCTACCCCCTCTGCTGAACCTTGAAAATTGAATAGGTGTTTTCCGGTACGTTCCCTGTATGTCCTGGGAAGGAAAGCCAGATTGCAGGTACGCCAAGACACCTGTCCGTCATCAGTTGGATCACAGCCGATGTATCCAACCATTGTAGGCACACCTTCAACCATCAACCCGAGAATAATTGAGCAGTCTCTTGTTTTTCAACAGGTACTTTTCACTCCATTCACCTAATTCTATAATCACCGGTAAAAAAGCTTCACCGACTTGCGTAAGTGAATATTCAACTTTAGGAGGTATCTCGTGGTAAATCTTACGTGCAATTACCCCATCACCCTCAAGCTCTCTTAATTGTTTTGTCAATACAGATTGAGAAAGATTCTGAGGCAGCATTCTATGTAGGTCATTAAATCGCACTGCACCATTTCTTAAACTCCAAATAATTGCAATCTTCCATTTTCCTCCAATCGCAGAAACTCCTGCACCAACTGGGCAAACGCCATTAACATATTCGAAATTCCTCATAACTCCTCCAATAGTACTAAATTAGCACTAATTAATAAAAACATCAGTACTTGATATTTCTATTATACATGATAAACTTACATTATCAAATTACTTGTAAAAAAATAAGGAGGAAATTTTATGGCAAATACATTTGAAACAATGAGCGCCTATCTCAAGCAACACTCAATTTTAACATTAGCGACAATAGGTGCTGATGGCAATCCAGTTTTAGATACCGTTGACTATATGTGGACGGGTGAATCGCTGTTTTTCTTCACAGATCTTCGTTCCAGAAAAGCTGCTAACATGAAAAACAATCCATATATAGCAGCTATTGTTACTGAGCAGGATGCAGAATTTTTGACGGCAAAATCTGTAGAAATATATGGAACTGTAAAAATATGTGAAGAGCCAGCAAAAATTGGCGCCTATATGCAAAATTTTATGACACGCAGGCCCCAGTTCGCATCACTCCCGCCAAATCCCGAAATACAGCACAATATGGCAGTATATGAAATTATACCTACAAAGCTGCGTATGTTGGACAACACAATTGCCCCGGGCAACATTGACGAATTAGAAATAGCGTAGTAAATTTAATCAGAACAGCAATGAAAAGCCCTTGAAAAATCAAGGGCTTTTCATTGTATTAAAATCATAGTTCTTTTTGGCGGAGAGTCAGGGATTTGAACCCTGGGTACATTTACATGTACACTGGTTTTCGAGACCAGCTCCTTAAACCGCTCGGACAACTCTCCGAATATAAACTTATTTGAGTACCTCGGATAGAACTTGGATAGAACAGCTCAAAAACCTGTCCTGATTCGAACTCCGAGAGTTTGGAAAACTTGCTAGTGTATCTAGGAACCCTATTTGTTCCTTAATCTTTTAAAAAAAGATTGCAGGACTTCTTTGCAATCTTCCTCTAGTACTCCTGTTATGATTTCAACCTGATGATTAAATCTAGCATCTTCTAATAGATTAACTAGTGTTCCCGCAGCTCCACCTTTAGGGTCATAGGCTCCAAAGACAAGCCTTTTTATCCTAGAATTTAAAATAGCCCCTGCACACATTGGGCAGGGTTCTAAAGTAACATACAGAGTGCAGTCCTGTAAACGCCAGTTTCCCTGTACTCCTGCACCTTTTCTTATAACCCGAATTTCTGCATGGGCTGTTGGATCATTGGATTTTTCACGGTAGTTAAAATCCCTGGCTATTATATTATTATTTTTAACCAGGACAGCACCAATAGGAACCTCTCCAAGTTCTAAAGCCTTGTATGCCTGCGCTAAAGCTTCCTTCATATAAAATTGGTGATCCATATTTATCACCACTTATTCTCAATGGTGTTCCCGGCGGGATTCGAACCCACGGCCTACTGCTTAGGAGGCAGTCGCTCTATCCTGCTGAGCTACGGAAACCTTTTAATTATAGTTTAATGGCGCGCCCGGGAGGGCTCGAACCTCCAACCTACTGATTCGTAGTCAGTCACTCTATCCAATTGAGCTACGGGCGCATATTTTTGGAAATAAAAAATGGCGGAGAGAGAGGGATTCGAACCCTCGATACGGATTTTGGTCCGTATAATCGCTTAGCAGGCGACCGCCTTCAGCCGACTCGGCCATCTCTCCACGCTTAATAATTGTACCACAAAATAACAGGAAAATCAATTATGGCGGAGGGGGTGGGATTCGAACCCACGGAACCCGCAAAGGCTCAACGGTTTTCAAGACCGCCTCCTTCAACCGCTCGGACACCCCTCCAACAAAAGATATTGATTTTTACAAGCAAAAGTTATTATATAACATTATTAAGAAATAGTCAATGCATATCAACGTTAACTTTTTTCCAACTTTACCATACCGCCCATATATGGACGTAATGCTTCTGGTATTATAACACTTCCATCCTCCTGTTGATAGTTTTCTAAAATAGCTGATAATGTTCTGCCAACAGCCAACCCGGAACCATTTATTGTATGAACATATCTAGGCTTGCCTTTTGCAGGTCTATAACGGATATCTGCCCTTCTTGCCTGAAAATCCTCAAAATTACTACATGAAGAAATCTCTCTGTAAGTATTAAATGAAGGTAGCCATACTTCTAAATCATATGTCTTAGCAGATGAGAAACCAATGTCCCCTCCGCATAATGTTGCAACCCTATAAGGAAGTTCTAATATCTGGAGCACCTTTTCAGCATTTTTTGTTAATTTTTCAAGCTCCTGATAAGAGTTTTCAGGAGTAGTGAACTTAACTAATTCTACCTTATTAAACTGATGCTGACGGATTAATCCTCTTGTATCTCTACCATGTGCCCCAGCTTCTGCCCTAAAGCATGCACTATAAGCTGTATGATAAATGGGCAGGTCTGCTTCATTTAATATTTCCCCGCTATATATATTAGTCACTGGAACTTCTGCAGTTGGAATTAACCAATAATCAGTATTGGCTATTTTGAACATGTCATCCGCAAATTTAGGTAACTGCCCTGTTCCTATCATGGACTGACTATTTACCATAAATGGAGGAAATAGCTCTATATATCCATGCTCAGTAATGTGTAGGTCTAACATGAAATTAATTAAGGCTCTTTCTAGTCTAGCTCCTCCACCTCTATAGAAAACAAATCTAGCTCCTGTAACCTTGGATCCTCTTTCAAACTCAATTAGATTAAGCTCTTCTCCAATATCCCAATGAGCTTTGGCTTCAAAGCTAAATACTTTCGGTTCCCCCCACTTTCTTTCTACTCTGTTATCATCATCACACGATCCAGCTGGCACAGTTTCATGGGGTATATTTGGAATGATTAAAAGAATTTCTTGTAGCTTACTTTCTACTTCTTTAGCCTGTTCGTCCAATCCCTTTATGGCTTGAGAAACCAGTCTCATTTCCTCAATCATTTCATCAGCATTTTCTTTTCTCTTTTTAAGGACAGCAATTTCCTCAGATACTGTGTTTCTTTTATTTTTTAAAAATTCAACCTCACTAAGCAATTTTCTTCTTTCTTCTTCAAGGGTTTTGAATTCTGTTAAATCTATGATTGTTCCTCTCTTTTTTAAGCCTTCTTCAACAATATTAAGATTATCCCGTACAAATTTTAAATCTAGCAATGTACTTTCCCCCTTTCTAATTTTATATAAAACAAAACTTGACTTTCGCCAGTAGTTCTAGCATTGTGTCTTTTGCAATGCGTAGAAATACCAGTGCAAAGCCGCCAGTAGTTCTAGCATTGTGTCTTTTGCAATGCGTAGAAATACCAGTACTATAGTGCGCCAAGTCCTTAGACGTAGCGGAAGCCTTAGTCTTTGTGAATACTATCTACCTTGTTTGAACTTATACTTTCCGATAGTATAAAAAAGCCCTCATCCCCAATAACAGGGGCGAGAGCTCTCACGGTACCACCCTTAATTAACCTTATCTAATAAAGGTTATCTCTAAAGCTATAACGGTTCAACCCGTAAACTGGTTATGATATTTCCTTCCCAGCACCCTCCGAAGTGGATTCGCCAAAGCATTCTATTGGTTTGCACCACACACCAACTCTCTATATAAAAATAAAAATGCATTTAGTTACTTTTCTTTTTCATAGGGTTTTTAAGATATTTGGTTTTGTAAAATAATACCATATTTTAATGGAAATTTCAACCTAAATCTATATATTGTTAGTATCTTCATCTTTTGATGGTATATACACTCATATCATATCTACAAAGTACTGATGAATTCTTAAGTCATCTGTTAATTCAGGGTGATAAGAACACCCTAATAGCTTACCTTGTTTAACCATTACAATTTTACCATCATGTTTTGATAATATTTCAACGTTTGGGCCAACATTAGTCACATAAGGTGCCCTAATAAATACACTAGAAAAAGGCTCATCTAAACCCTGAATTGATAAATCAATTTCAAAGCTATTTACCTGCCTACCATAGGCATTTCTAACTACTTCTATATCTAGAACACCCAATCTCGGCTGGTCACTATCTTTAATGTCTTTTGCCATTAATATCATACCAGCACAGGTGCCAAAAAGGGCCATTCCTTCATGTACTCGTTTCTTAATAGCATCCATTAGGTTCCACTCGATTAGTAATTTACCAATAGTTGTACTTTCTCCCCCTGGTATTATCAAAGCAGAACACTTGTCCAGATCATCTACTTTTCTAACCTCTATTACATCAACGCCACATTTAATAAGAGACTGTCTATGCTCTCTAAAGGCTCCCTGCAATGCTAAGACTCCTACTGTTTTCACATAAATCTCTCCCTATATCTCTATTGCTGCATCTAGAGTGGATAAAGGTTTTTACCAGCCTCTTTCTTGCATTCTTTGACTTTCCTCAATATTGGCAATCTCTATTCCTGGCATAGCCTCTCCTAAATCTCTGGAAACTTCGGCTAATATTTTTGGATCATTAAAATGTGTTGTCGCTGTTACTATAGCTTTTGCTCTCTTTGCAGGCTCATTAGACTTAAATACACCTGAACCTACAAAAATTCCATCACACCCTAGTTGCATCATCAATGCAGCATCCGCAGGTGTTGCAATTCCACCAGCTGCAAAATTCACTACAGGAAGTTTGCCATTTTCAGCTATATACTTTACAAGCTCATATGGAGCTTGAATATCTTTAGCTATTGTGTATAATTCATCTTCTCTCATGTTTGCTAATCGACGGATTTCAGACATCATCATTCTCATATGACGAACAGCCTCTACCACATTACCAGTACCAGGTTCTCCCTTGGTTCTGATCATTGCTGCACCTTCATTTATTCTCCTAAGCGCCTCTCCAAGGTTTCTGGCTCCACAAACAAATGGAACATTAAAAAGATTTTTATCTATATGATACTGCTCATCTGCAGGAGTTAAAACTTCTGATTCATCAATATAATCGGCTCCCAAGGATTCTAGAATTTGGGCTTCTACAAAGTGTCCTATCCTTGCCTTTGCCATTACAGGGATGCTAACTACTGCCATAATATTCTTTATAATAGTTGGGTCAGCCATACGTGCAACGCCACCATCTGCTCTTATATCTGATGGTACCCTTTCTAACGCCATTACTGCACATGCTCCAGCTTCTTCAGCAATCTTTGCCTGCTCAGCTGTAGTCACATCCATAATAACTCCGCCTTTTAACATCTCTGCCAAACCTTTTTTAACTTTCCAAGTACCTTTCTTTTCCATATAAAATTCCTCCTGTATATTATTAACTTATTTTTTACATAGTTTGCTATTAAATTTACCAATATATTTTACTATACTTTCTAATCTAACTCAATATCTTCATTTTCTTTATGAATATTGAGTTTTGCAACTGCACTAACTATATCTTTTTTCCCCATTCTCATTAATTTTACTCCTTGAGTAACTCTTCCCATTTGGGATATTCCTTCCACTTGGGTTCTGATAATAATTCCACCCTTTGTAACTATCATCAATTCCTGCTTTTCTTGAACAACTCTTAGAGCTATAAGCAATCCGGTTTTTTCATTAAGTTTTAATGCTAAAGATCCTTTTCCACCTCTTGATTGAACTCTATATTCCTCTGAATTTGTTCTTTTTCCAAACCCATTTTGAGTAACACAGATTACTTGGCTATCCTTATCAATTATATCTCCAGAAACAACCTTATCCTCTACTGCAAGGTTGATGGCCTTAACACCTCTAGCTGTCCTACCCATTCTTCTTACTTGTTTTTCAGAGAACCTAATTGATTTTCCTTGCCTGGTTCCTAGTATTAATTCTTTATCTCCATCAGTCAAGCGAACCCCAATCAATTCATCTTCCTCTGATAGGGTAAGAGCAATTATTCCATCTTTTCTGGAGGTATCATAATCACTTAAGTCTGATTTTTTAACTATTCCTTTGGCTGTCATAGTTAAAAGATATTGTCCTTTTTCAAATTTCTTTACGGGAATTACTGTAGTGAGGTTTTCTCCACCTTCTAAATATAGTAGATTAACTATAGACGTACCCTTAGCCTGCCTACTTGCTTCTGGAATTTCATGAACTTTTAATCTATATACCTTGCCTCTATTAGTGAAAAACATCAGATATTGATGGGTATTTGCTACAAAAATATGTTCAACAAAATCCTCATCCCTTGTAGCCATACCACTAATACCACGACCACCTCTTTTTTGTGATCGATAGGTATCTACACTTAATCTTTTAATGTATCCGCGATGTGTAATAGTAATTACAACATCTTCTTCCTCAATGAGATCTTCTATCTCAAATACATCATCTTCTAGATTTATATGTGTCCTCCGTGGATCATTATAAAGCTTTCTTACATCTTTTAATTCACCTTTAACTATATCTAAAACTATCTTTTCATCAGCTAATATTTTTAGATAATACTCTATCTTTTCCATTAGTTCTTTATATTCATTCTCTAATTTTTCCCTTTCTAGGGCTGTTAAACGTTGTAATCTCATATCTAGAATGGCTTGAGCCTGTGCGGCACTTAAACTAAAATTGTTTATTAGACCACTTTTAGCTTCTTCTGTATTCTTCGATGATCTAATTAGTTTAATAACGGCATCTAAATTTCGGAGTGCTATTCTTAAGCCTTCAACAATATGAGCTCTCTCTCTTGCTTTCCTGAGATCATATTTTGTTCTTCTTACAATCACATTTTTCTGATGCTCAACATAATGTTCTAATACTTCTTTAAGAGTAAGGACCTTAGGTGCACCGTCAACAATTGCAAGCATTATAACTCCAAAACTATCTTGCAATTGGGTATGTTTATATAATTGATTTAACAAAACATTGGGATTTACATCTTTTCGTAATTCAATTACAATGCGCATTCCCTTTCTATCAGATTCATCTCTTAAATCAGTAATGCCTTCAATTTTTTTATCTCTGGCAAGTTCCGCAATTTTTTCTATTAGTCTAGCTTTATTTACCTGATACGGAAGCTCAGTTACGATAATTTTATTTTTGTTATTATTCATTTTTTCTATTTCTGTCTTAGCTCTTATTTTTATAGAACCTCTTCCAGTTCTATAAGCTTTTTTGATTCCTTCAGTCCCTAAAATAATTCCATATGTCGGAAAATCTGGACCCTTTATTCTTTTCATGAGACTATCTATAGAAATCTCTGGATTATCAATTAAATCAATGACACCATCAATCACCTCACCTATATTGTGAGGAGGTATATTTGTAGCCATACCTACTGCTATCCCTGAGGAACCATTAATAAGAAGGTTAGGTACCTTAGCTGGAAGTACAGAAGGCTCTTCAGTTGATTCATCGTAATTCGGAATAAAGTCAACTGTTTCTTTATTAATATCTCTTAATAATTCCATGGCAATCTTGGCCATTCTAGCTTCTGTATAACGCATCGCAGCAGCTGAATCTCCGTCAACTGAACCAAAGTTTCCATGTCCATCAACAAGGGGGTATCTATATGAAAAATGTTGCGCCATTCTAACCATGGTATCATAAACAGCCGTATCCCCATGGGGATGGTATTTTGCTAAAACATTACCAACAACATTAGCAGACTTTCTATGAGGTTTATCAGGAGTCATTCCTGATTCGTACATTGCATAAAGAATTCTCCTGTGTACTGGTTTTAAACCATCCCTAACATCAGGTAATGCCCTACCAATAATTACACTCATTGCATAATCGATATATGATTTTTTCATTTCCTGTTCTATATTGACAGGAACAACCTTTCCTTCTAAAATCTCATCCATTTAACAACACCTCGATTATATATCTAAATTCTTAACATCTTTTGCATTGGCTTGAATAAAATTACGCCTTGGTTCTACCTTATCGCCCATGAGGATAGTAAAAATTTCATCAGCTTTTACAGCATCCTCCAGAGTAACCCTTAAGACGGTACGACTCTCGGGATTCATGGTTGTATCCCATAATTGATCAGGATTCATTTCACCAAGACCTTTATATCTCTGAATACTAAAGTTTCTATCCTTTGCTTTTCCGATACTTCTCTCTAATTCATTTTCAGAATAAAGATATGTCTCTTTTTTCCCCTGTTTTAATTTGAATAATGGAGGTTGAGCTATATATATATATCCTCCTTCTACAAGCTCTCTCATATATCGATACAAAAGAGTTAATAAAAGAGTTCTAATGTGAGAACCATCAACATCAGCATCACACATAATAATTATCTTGTGATACCTTAGCTTGCTAACATCGAATTCTTCCCCAATTCCTGTTCCAAGGGCTGTTATAATAGTTCTTATTTCTTCATTGTTCAAAATTTTATCTAATCTTGCTTTTTCAACATTAATTATTTTACCACGTAATGGAAGAATAGCTTGGAATCTTCTATCTCTACCTTGTTTAGCAGAACCTCCAGCTGAGTCACCCTCAACCATATACAATTCTGATTCCTTTGGATCTCTACTTGAGCAATCAGCAAGTTTGCCTGGTAAAGCACTTATTTCTAGAGCGCTTTTTCTTCTTGTTAATTCTCGGGCTTTTCTTGCAGCTTCTCTTGCCCTCTGTGCATTAATACATTTCTCTATTATTTTCTTGGCTATAGGTGGATTTTCATCTAAGAAAGTCCCTACCTCTTCGCCAACTAATGAATCAACAAGACTTCTTACCTCTGAATTACCCAATTTTGTTTTAGTTTGCCCTTCAAACTGAGGTTCTTTTACCTTTACACTTAAAACAGTAGTTAAACCTTCTCTAATATCATCGCCTGAAAGATTACTATCTTTTTCTTTCAAAATATTATGCTTTCTAGAATAATCATTGATGATTCTTGTTAGGGCATTTTTAAATCCTAATTCATGAGTTCCACCTTCGTGTGTATTTATATTGTTTGCATAGGAATAAAGATTTTCAACATATGCATCAGTCCACTGCAAGGCTAATTCAACCTGAACTTCATCTCTTTCGCTATCCATGAATATTACTTCTTTATGTAAAGAATCTTTGTTTTTATTTAAACTCTTTACAAAATCTATAATTCCTCCACTATGATGAAAAATTTCAGAAGAACTTGTCCTATCATCTTGTAATGTTATTTTTAAACCTTTATTTAAAAAAGATAATTCTCTTAATCTTTTTGATAAAATTTCTATTGAAAATTCCATTTCCTCAAAAATTTGATCATCGGGTTTAAAAGTAATTTCTGTTCCATTTTCGGTTGAAGTACCAATAACTTTTAAATCACTAGCTTTAATACCCCTTTGAAATTCCTGCATATATAGCTTTCCATCTCTTCTTACCTTAACTACTAAATTTTCAGATAAGGCATTTACTACTGACATACCTACACCATGAAGACCACCTGATACCTTGTATCCGTTTCCTCCAAATTTTCCTCCAGCATGTAAAATGGTTAAAGCTACTTCCACAGCAGGTAATCCTGTCTTTTGATGTATATCTACAGGGATACCTCTTCCATTGTCACTTACTGATACACTATTATCTTCTTTAATAATTACTTTAATAACATCACAGTATCCTGCTAGAGCTTCATCAACACTATTATCTACAATTTCAAAAACCAGATGATGTAGCCCTCTAGGACCTGTACTACCAATATACATTCCTGGCCTTTTTCGTACTGCTTCTAATCCTTCTAATACTTGTATATGACTCGCATCATATAAATCATTATCAAATTTTTCATCTACTTTTTCTTCCATGAACTGACCTCCTGACAACTTATAAGTAAAGAAAACAATATATCTCAATATTATAAAACAATATATTATTATAACATATAATGGTAAATATTCCTAATAACTAGTATTGTTTATATTCTTTCCATTTTGGCATTTATCAAATCAAAACCGCAGTTATTCCTGCGGTAAAGTTACATTACTTATACTTTCATTCCTAAATCTCTCAATTCTTTTAGTTAATGTATACGAAGAGATTGATGATAAGTAAACCTTGCTCGGAGTTATTATACATGTTTTGGCTTCTTTAACACTAATTATTTCAATAAGCTTTTTGTTATAGATAGCTGTTTCATAAAACTCTTTATTTGCCTTTGATAATTTTTCAATATTTAAGATTGCTATTATGTCATTTAATGATACAACCCATTGGCCGCCTATATGAAGGTGCAATTAAACTCCTCCTCACGAACTAATATTTACAACATTACCATCTTCAATCTTCAATATTGTACTCTTCTTTACTAATCCCTTTATCATATCAAGATCAGTCGTTGTAATAAAAGTTTGAATATTATCTTTTATAGTATCAGTTAATACTATGCGTCTTTCTAAGTCTAATTCTGACATAACATCATCAAGTAACAAAATAGGATATTCTCCTATTTCTTGGTTAGCTATTTCTAAATATGATAATTTCAGGCACAAAGCTACTGTTCTTTGCTGTCCCTGAGATCCATATTTTTTGACATTATATCCATTTATATAAACATTAAAATCATCTCTATGAGGTCCAAATATGGAATTACCTTTTTCTATTTCCTCACTCTTTAAACTATCTAATTTTTCTAGATAGGTATTTAGATCGACATTTATTTCACCTATTTGACTAATTTCATATATTATATCAATATTTTCCTTTCCCTGTGTAATTTTTTTTAAATAATGACTCATATATGGCTTTAACTTAGTCAAAAAGTCTATCCTTTTTGTGACTATTTTATATGCTAATTTTTTATAAATATCTGTCCAGTCCTCTACTTGGCACAAAAGATGCTTATCTCTCTTAACATATTTCAATAAAGTATTTCTCTGATAATTTACGTTATTAAATTTTTTAAGTAAATCATAATACAAAGGATATATTGTAACTAAATCTCTATCTATAAAATTTCTTCTTTTTGATGGATTACCTTTTATAAGAGCTAAATCATCAGGCTCAAAAATACACACAGATATATAGCTAAAAAGATCTGATAATTTTTTAATTTTTATGTCATCTATTAAAATTCTTTTCTCACTATTATTTAAAACAGATTTTAAGTTAAATAAACCATTCTCATTTTGGCAGTTTGCTTCCACTCTTAAATAGTCAGAATCCCATTTAATTAGTTCTTTATTTTGATTTGTTCTAAAAGAAACACCATTTCCTAAATAATAAATTGCTTCGATAAGGTTACTTTTTCCTTGAGCATTATTTCCATAAAGTATGTTAAAACTTGATGGCTTTACAATTGTGTTTTTATAATTTCTAAAATTTATTAAATTTATTTCATTTATATTCAAAACACACCTCATTAAGCTTACTTAATTATTTTATAAAGTTGGTTATTTATCGCTATTATATCACCAATATTGAGTTTTTTACTTCTCCTTTTTTCTAAGGAATCATTCACTTTAATATGTCCTTCATTAATTAGAATTTTTGCCTCTCCTCCTGAGCTAACTATGTTAGCCCATTTCAGAAACTGATTTAATTGAATGGTATCAGTACTAATTTTTACTTCTTCCATTAGGCATCCTCCCTAGGATCTTACTGGTAATATTAAACTTAAATAATTCATATTACTTTCATATGGTTTAATGATACCAGGACTTAGATTTCCATTTAATTCAATAATAACTTTATCAGTATCAATTATCTTTAGAATATCTATAAGATAATTTCCATTGAAAGATATATTTATATCTTCCCCTTCTTTATCAGCTATTAAAGTATCATTAAGTTGTCCAATATTTGGAGAATAAGACCTTATATGAATAATATTATCATTTACTTCTAATTTAATCGTACATGTTTTATTAAAATTTTCATCACTAGAAATTACAGTAGCTCTTTCTATTGAAAGCAATAGTTCTTTAGTATCTGCTATAATTTTCGTGCTATATTCATTTGGAATAACATTCTGGTAAGCAGGAAATTTTCCATCAATAAGTCTTACTCTTATCTTAATACTATCATTTTCAAACTGAGCTTGATTATTATCTATTATTATTTTAATACTTTCTTCTTTGTCGATTAATCTACCTAATTCCATCAAAGCCTTTGCTGGAATTATTATTGGTTTCAAGTCTTCTTCTAAATCCTTATCTAATCCTGTTTCAATTAGTGAAAGGCGATATGTATCAGAAGATACTAATGTTAACTTATGATCGCCAACTTCAAACAAAGCACCGTTTAAAACTGGACGTGTAATATCATGGGAAAACGAAATACTAACTTTTTTAATCATGTTAGAAAATAATTCGTTATTAATTGTAATAGTATGTGTGTTGCTAATATTTGGTAAAAAGGAAAACTGTTCAGTTGGAAATGTATTTAAAGATAATTGAGATTGGTTATAGTTAATAGTTAAATTATTATCTTCTGGTGTCGTAGTTAATGTAATTTCAGTATTTGGTAATTTTCTTAGAATATCAATTAAATATTTAGCTGGAACTACCATCGAACCTATTTCTTCTATATTTGCTTCCACAGTATGTTCTATTCCTATTTCTAAATCAGTTGCTTTTAATAAAAGAGTGTTTTTATTAGTACATTCGAGATATATACCTGTTAGAGCTGGAATAGTGGTTTTTGATGCTACTGCTCTGGAGACTATTTGAGCAGCTTGTAATAGGTTTCCAGTATCTATGGAAAATTTCATTTTTTGACCCTCCTATTTATTATATATATATATATTATTTATAAAGCTTTTATAGTAGCAATAGTAGTAGTACATGTGAAAGTGTGGAAAATGATAAGATACTTACTAACTAAAGAAGATTATTACAGTGTAAAGGTGTTTATAAAAGTCAATATATAAAGATTGTTATCCACATTATGAAGATGAGATAGTTTCCGTTAATTTTTTAATAGATAATTGTAGTTCTACATCTGTTTGTAAAGAGGTTTCAATTTTCTCTTGAGCATGTAACACAGTAGTATGGTCTTTACCTCCAAAGCTGTCTCCAATTTTAGGAAGTGAGCTATCTGTGAGTAATCTACATAAGTACATAGCAATATGACGAGGGTAAGCAAAGTTGCGTGTTCTTTTCTTACCTTTTAAATCTGTTACCTTAACATTAAAGTGTTGAGCGACAGTTTCTTGAATAAGGTTAATAGTTATTTTTCTATTATTGTTTGAAGAAAAAATATCTTGCAAGGATTTTTCCGCTAGTTCGGAATTAATTTCTTTTCCTTCAAAAACTGCATATGCTGCTATTCTGGTTAGAGCTCCTTCTAATTCACGAATATTAGATTTGATGTGTTTTGCTATAAATAGGAGAACTTCGTCTGGAATATCTATATTATCGTTTGCTGCTTTTTTACTAAGAATTGCAATTCGTGTCTCTAAGTCAGGGGGTTGAATATCAGTTATTAAACCACACTCGAACCTAGAACGAAGCCTATCTTCTAAAGTAGGTATTTCTTTTGGAGGTCTATCACTTGAAATAATAATTTGTTTATTAGCTTCATAAAGAGAATTAAATGTATGAAAAAATTCCTCTTGTGTACTTTCTTTACCAGCTAAAAATTGAATATCATCTATTAAAAGAACATCTATAGTTCTGTATTTGTTCCTAAATTCCACAGTCTTATAATCTCTTATGGATTTTATAAGTTCATTAGTAAAGGTTTCAGATGAAACGTATAATACAATAAGATTTGGATATAGTGAAAAAACTTCATGGCCAATTGCATGCATTAAATGGGTCTTTCCTAAACCTACACCACCATATATAAAAAGTGGATTATATGATTTAGCAGGTGATTCAGCTACAGCTAATGAGGCAGCATGGGCAAAACGGTTACTACTACCTATCACAAATGAATCAAATTGATATTTTGGATTTAAAAATGAGAGTAAGTTTTTACTAACCTTGGTATTAAGTACTGGATTTTGGTTAATATAATTATCGTCTTCTTGAATATGAATATCGCTCTCATCAACTTGTGATTTACCATTATCATTTAAATAGGTTTCTATTTCAGAAGGTAAATAAAAATAAAGGTCAATATTATGGTTAATAATTAATTGCAAGGTATTTTTAATAATATTATAATAACGACTCTGCAACCAGTCCTTTGCAAATTCATTTGGTACAGAGACAATCATTACATTATTATTAAAGAAAGCTAAATATGTAGATTTTAACCATGTATCAAAAGTCGGTTTACTAAGCTCTGAACTTAGAATGTCTAGTGTTTTGTTCCATATATTATTTAGTGAATGATCCATTAAATACCCTCCTATATAAGTGTGTATAAAAATGTGGAAAACTCTAGTAGGGTTAAAAGTCTTGTCTCCCAATCAATATTATTAAATAAATTAACATTAATGTATTGTAAAGACAAAATATCAACACTATTATCCACAGGCCAAAACAAAGATAAATTAGCAAATATGGATAGTTATAAAGACTTCTCAATAGATTAATGTGAATAAAATATTTGAATGGGGAAAATCTATAAAGAATGTGAAAAAGATTGCATTTAATTAATATAAAGGTATGAGTAAGAGAGAAGAGAATGCTGTGAATATACTATCAAAAATTATCCACAACTTCAATATAAGTATAAGTATAATTATAGAATAACATGAAAAATATAGAGAGGTTGTGGAAAAACCTACCTATTTTTAATTATATACTGTTTTTTTTGAAAATACTACATCTAACCTTGACAGTTATATAACTGTGGCCTATAATTTTACTACGTGTGTAGGTATTAGGTATGGAAAAAAGGGGGTTTAAATTTTGAAAAGGACATATCAACCCAAAAAGCGTAAAAGATCAAGAATTCATGGGTTTTTAAGTAGAATGTCAACAAAGGCTGGTAGAAATATCATTAGAAACAGGCGCCGTAAGGGAAGAAAGATTTTAAGTGCTTAAAAAGGCCGCTTCAAGTGGCCTTTTTAACTTCTATTGATTAGAATTAAGAATAGAGGTTAATAATAAGACTAGTAAAAAATGTAAAATTTTTGCGGGGGCAGTATTATGTTACAAAAGCAATATAGATTAAAAAAAAAAGTGACTTTAATAAAATCTACACACAGGGAAAAACAGTTGTAGGTGGATCTGTGGTGGTCTATTATAAAAAGTCGGAGAATTTTAGAATAGGCTTTAGTGTTTCTAAAAAAGTTGGTAATGCAGTAGTTAGAAATAAAGTAAAAAGGTCATTAAGAGAAATTTGCAGAAAAAACTTGCATTTATTTCCTCATGGCTATGACTTTATTTTTATTGCAAGACCGAAAATAAAAGGATTTTCCTACCAACAAGTCGAAAGAGAAGTAGTTAGGAAATTAAAAGAGGTAAAATTATGATTGTAAGTTTTTTAATTAGAATCATAAGTCTCTATCAAAAGTATCTTTCTCCTATGTTTGGAAGAAGATGTAGATTTTATCCTACTTGTTCTCAATATACAATTCAAGTTTTAGATAAATATGGATTATTTATTGGTTTATTAAAAGCGTTAAAACGAATAATCAAGTGTAATCCCTTTCATCCGGGGGGACATGATCCTGCATAGTCTAAAAGGTGATTTTGCTAATTAGATATCAGGTTAATAAGGGTAAAAAATTAAGTATTACTCTATAGTTAGAGGAGGTGGGCCTGTCATATCTGATTAATCAGAGTGCAGGGAATAATGGGCACATTGCAAGCGTTTATATCACAGTCAATTCAGTTCTTTTATGAAATTACTTTATCGTTAGGTCTTCCTAGTTACGGGGTAGCTATCATCATGTTCACAATAGCTATAAAATTGGTATTGATGCCCCTTACTATGAAACAAGTTAAGGCAATGAAGACAATGCAGGTAGTTCAACCGCAGGTTCAGGAGATACAAAAGAAGTATAAAAGCAATCCCCAGAAATCGCAACAGTTAATTATGGAATTATATAAGAAGCATAATGCCAACCCTTTTTCAGGATGCTGGCCGATTTTGGTTCAAATGCCTATATTGTTTGCATTATTTAGATCCTTACGTGTATTTTTTGATCCTGAATTAGCACCTGAATACGTTAATTTAGCACACGCTGCTTTTTTATGGGTACCAAATCTAGGAATGCCGGATCCATATTTTCTCCCGGTGATGGTTGCTTTAGGAACATTTCTTCAACAAAAAGTAACAATGAGCTCTGCGACACTTGAACAAAATCCTAGTCAAAAGATGCTACTATATTTTATGCCATTATTCATAGGATGGATTAGCAGAACCTTTCCTGCAGCATTGGCGTTATATTGGTTAATGTATAGTATTGTTGGGGTATTTGAACAGTTATTACTAAGACGTTCAGCAGCTATAAAGGAGGAAGTTGGTTCCAAATGATAACAATGGAGACTACTGGAAAGAGTATTGATGAAGCAATTGAAAAGGCTCTCAAGGAAATGCAAGTTACTAAGGATAATGTTCAGGTAGAAATCATTGACGAAGGAAGCAAAGGCTTTTTAGGTCTAATAGGTACAAAAGTTGCAAGAGTGAGAGTTACAAAAAACATTGATCCTGTCGAAATAGCTAAAGAGTTCTTGACTTTCGTGACACAGAAAATACGTGTTGAGGTTGAGTTCAATGTTGAGAATAGAAGTGATCATATTTATATAAATGTTACTGGGAAAAACATTGGAATTTTAATAGGTAGAAGAGGAGAGACATTAGAGTCTCTTCAATATTTAACAAACTTAGCTGTAAACAAAAAACTTCAGGAACGCGTGAGGATTATACTCGATATGGAGGGTTATAGGACCAGAAGAGAAGACACATTAATTAAGCTTGCCAATAGGCTATATGAAAGAGTTAAAAAAGCACATAAAAGTATTACATTGGAGCCTATGAATCCTCATGAGAGAAGAATAATTCATACTGCATTACAAAATAAGAGTGGGATACAGACCTATAGTGAAGGCGACGAGCCTTATAGAAAAGTGGTTATTAGTCTAAAAAGATAGAACTTAAACCCAGTGATTCAAATTACTGGGTTTTATTATATAGAGTTTGAGCATAATAAAGAAAAATTACAAGAATAAACAATAATCTAAAGTGGTGATAATAATGCATTATACACAGGAGGCTATTGTAGGGATAGCTACCCCTCCCGGAGAAGGTGGAATAGCTATAATTAGAATTACTGGCAGTCAATCAACTGATATAATAAGTGATATATTTGTTTCAAAATATAAGAAAAGTAAAGATTCATTTAAGGATAGATACTTCTATTTAGGCAAGATATACGATGACAATCAATTTATAGATCAAGTAATGATGGTTGTAATGAAATCACCTAAAAGCTATACAGGTGAGGATGTGGTTGAGATACATTGTCATGGAGGAGTTCTAGTAACAAGGAAAATTCAGGAACTTGTTTTAAAAAAGGGTGCTAGAATGGCAGATCCTGGTGAATTTACTAAAAGGGCATTTTTAAATGGAAAACTAGATTTAACCCAGGCAGAAGCCATAATTGATATCATAACAGCGAAAAGTGAAAGTGGGTTAAAATCAGCAACTAAGCAATTAGATGGTAACCTAAAAGAATCTATCAACAATATAAATGCTAATCTAGAGAAGATTCTAGCAAACTTGGAGGCAGAAATTGACTTTCCCGATGATGATATTGAAACTATGAGTATCAAAGAAATGGACCAATTAATAGACAAAAGTATTAGAGATATTGATATTTTGATTGAGGAAGCCGAGGCTGGTAGAGTATCAAGGGAAGGGGTTAATACTGTAATAGTAGGAAAGACAAATGTTGGAAAATCAAGCCTATTAAATGCATTGGTTAGAGATGATAGGGCTATAGTTACAGAAATTCCTGGTACTACAAGAGATGTTATTGAGGAGCATATTCAAATTAAAGGAATTCTATTTAAGATAAACGATACTGCTGGGTTTAGGGATACGCAAGATATTGTTGAAAAAATTGGTCTAGAGAAAAGCCAGAAGCTGTTACTAGATGCCGACCTTATACTATTTGTGATTGATGATACCCAGAGATTAACAGAAGATGATTATAATTTAATGGAACAGCTTAAGAGTATTGATAAAAAGATACTTGTAATAATTAATAAAATTGATTTAAAAAGATTTCATTTAAAGGATGAAATTCATAGACAATTGCCTTTAGCAAAAATAATTGAAATATCAGCGCTAGAGAAAACAGGGCTAGGGCTCGTGGAAGATGAATTGGTAAACATGGTGTTTAGTGGAGAGGTAATACAAAATCAAGAATATATTATAACAAGAACAAGACATAAAAACGCCCTGGTTACGACAAAAGGCTTTCTGCAGGAAGGGAAGAAGACAATTGCAAATGGCTTAACAGAAGAGTTTTTAAGTATTGACTTGAAAGATGCTTGGATGGCGCTTGGCCAAATAACCGGTAATACCATTGATAAGGATATTATGGATAAGATTTTTAGTGAATTTTGTATAGGTAAATAGGAGTGGAGATAATGGATAGCACTATGGATAATTATGATGTTATTGTTATAGGAGCAGGACATGCTGGGTGTGAGGCAGCTTTGGCGGCTGCTAGAATGGGATGCAAAACACTTGTAACCACAATAACCTTAGAAAATATTGCCTTAATGCCCTGTAATCCTGCAATAGGGGGCCCAGCAAAGGGACATTTAGTAAGAGAGGTAGATGCATTAGGTGGACAAATTGGGATCAATACAGATGAAACATTGATTCAAATTAGATTATTAAATACAACTAAGGGACCAGCGGTACAATCTTTAAGAGCTCAGTCAGATAAAGATTACTATCAGTTATTGATGAAAAATGTAATACAGGCTCAGGAAAATCTTGATCTAAAACAAACTGAGGTAGTTAAGATTTTATATAAGAATCAAAGTATCTGTGGAGTGGAAACTCGTACAGGCATAAGGTATTATGCAGAATGTGTAGTTGTTACTACGGGAACATATATGGAAGGTAAAGTATTTATTGGTAGCGCAACTTGGGATGCAGGGCCTAATAACATTTTAGCCTCCAAAGGACTGAGTCAGTCATTTAAAGAATTGGGTTTAAAGTTCGGAAGATTTAAAACTGGAACTCCACCAAGAGTTGACAAGAGATCAATTGATTTTGAGAAAATGAGTGAACAAAAGGGTGATGAGAACAACTTGAATTTCTCCTTCATGACAGATGTATTGTCTAGGCCAAATATTTCATGTTGGCTTACCTATACTAATGAAGATACACATGCAGTAATCAGGGACAATCTCTATAGATCTCCTTTATATGAAGGTATGATAGAAGGCGTTGGACCTAGATATTGTCCATCCATAGAAGATAAGGTGGTAAGGTTTTCAGATAAACTACGTCATCAAATATTCCTAGAGCCCGAAGGAATGAACACCTTTGAGTACTATGTCCAGGGGTTTTCTACAAGTCTACCGGAGGATGTTCAAATCAAAATGCTACATACTATTAAGGGGCTAGAGAACGCAAAAATAATGAGGCCAGGGTATGCGATTGAATATGATTATATAGATCCTAAACAACTCAAGCTAACACTTGAAACTAAGGAAGTAAAGGGCCTGTTTTTTGCTGGTCAAGTAAATGGAACCTCAGGGTACGAGGAAGCTGCAGCACAGGGATTAATGGCGGGAATCAATGCTGCTAAAATGGTACAGGGAAAAGAGCCAATTATACTTTCACGAGCACAAGCATATATTGGAGTTCTAATTGATGATTTAGTTACAAAAGGGATAAATGAGCCATACAGAATGTTAACATCTAGGGCTGAATATAGACTTTTATTAAGACAGGATAATGCGGACTTGCGTCTAACTGAAATAGGCTATGAAATCGGTACTGTTAAAGAAGAAAGATATACTAGATTTAAAAATAAAATATCTGATATGGAAAACCTCAGAATAATTCTAAAAGAAACCTTTGCATTGCCTAATGACGAGGGACTTAAGGAAATATTAAATGCAAAGGAAAGCAGCCCTATTAAGAACAAAATGTCTTTAGAAGAATTATTAAAACGTCCAGAAGTAATGCTCAAGGATTTAGAAAAGATGTATCATATTTCAGATGATAATCAAGATGCAAATAAACAAGTAGAAATTCAAATTAAGTATGAAGGATATATTAAGAAGCAGTTAAATCAAGTAGAGAAGTTTGAAAGACTAGAGAACAAACAGGTTCCTTTAGAAATAGATTATTTGCAAATAAAGGGCCTCAGAAAGGAAGCACAACAGAAGCTAACAGAAGTAAAGCCTAAGTCTATTGGGCAAGCATCAAGAATTAGTGGAGTTAACCCAGCGGATATCAATGTTCTGTTAATATATTTAGAACAAAGAAACAGGAGCAAGGCAAATGATTGAAAAGAATTATCAAGAATTACTAAAAGAAGGATTAATTAAGCAAAAAGTTTCTTTTGACAACACGAAAATAGAGAAGCTTGTTAAATTTTTAGACATGTTGCTAGATGCAAACAAAGAAGTTAATCTTACATCTATAACAGATCCTCAGGAAGCAATATATAAGCATTTTATAGATAGTTTGTCTGTTATCCCCTATTTAAAAGAGTATAAAAACTTACGTATTATAGATGTGGGAACAGGGGCTGGGTTTCCTGGGATACCTATACAAATTGTTATGGCAGATACCAAGATGACCCTTATTGATTCGACCAATAAAAAAGTTAACTTTTTAAAAAGGGTTGTTGATGAGCTTGATATTGCAGATGTGGATTGTATTCATACAAGAGCCGAGGATTTAGCAAGAAATTCCGAACATAGGGAAGAATATGATTTAGTGCTATCTCGTGCATTAGCTCCATTGAATTTGCTGCTTGAGCTTTGCATGCCCTTTGCAAAAGTTGGTGGAATATTTATAGCATACAAGAGCAAAGAGGTCTACAAGGAGATTGAAAAGAGCAAAAAAGCTTTAAAGCTACTTGGGGGACAAATAAAGGAGTTAAAAAGGGTTGAAGTTACAGGGGTAGAAGCAGAGAGATACTTAGTAATTATAGAAAAAACTAAGAAAAATTTACCTGCTTATCCCAGAAAACCAGGAATTCCACAAAAGAGACCCATAGAATAATAGCATAACAGGTGTTATCGTTATATTGATAGCACCTGTTTTATTTTTTTATTAAATTTTTTAGGCAGTAACATTATACAATAGGTGCAGGACTATGGTTAATAAATGTTGAATAAGACTATATTAACCAGATTTTCTGCCAAAAGAGAGGTGAAGCAATTGTGGGGGTAATATATGCAGTAGCTAATCAAAAGGGTGGTGTTGCTAAAACAACTACGGCCGTCAATTTAAGTGCATGTTTGGCAGAGGCAGAAAAAAGTGTGTTGTTAGTGGATATTGATCCACAAGGCAATGCTAGTAGTGGGCTTGGTGTTGATAGATATAATATAAGAGAATGCATATATGATGTACTTATAAACGAAACAGCTATTAATGAAGTAATCTTACAAACAGAGATACCAGGGTTAGAAATTTTGCCAGCTACCATCCAATTAGCAGGAGCTGAAATAGAACTAGCAAGTTCTGTATCAAGAGAAATTAGATTAAAAAATACCCTGAGGAGCATTAAAAATGATTATGATTACATAATTATAGACTGCCCTCCCAGCTTAGGGTTACTTACACTTAATGCTCTAACAGCAGCTGATGGAGTGATAATTCCTATACAATGTGAATACTATGCTCTGGAAGGCTTGGGACAATTAATGAATACTATATCCCTAATACAAAAACATTTAAACACCCAATTAGAAATAACAGGCATTGTACTTACTATGTTTGATGCTAGGACAAATCTATCTATTCAGGTTGTAGATGAAGTAAAAGAGCACTTTAAGGGCAAGGTTTTTAGTACCATCATACCAAGAAATGTTAGATTAAGTGAGGCTCCCAGCCATGGAAAGCCTATAACCAAGTACGATTTGAAATCTAGGGGAGCACAGGTGTATATTGATTTAGCAAGGGAAGTGATTGAAATTGATTAAAAAAGGGCTAGGAAAGGGATTAAAGGCTTTAATACCTCCAGTCCCACTTGCAGACGAGGAGAATAAAGATATACAGTGGCTTGATTTAACCTATATTCAACCCAATGAAAATCAGCCAAGGAGAAATATTGATAAAGAAAAATTAAATGAATTAGCAAGATCAATAAAGGAACACGGAGTAGTTCAGCCGATAATAGTAAGAAGAAAGACAGACAATAGATATGAGATTGTAGCAGGAGAAAGACGTTGGCGTGCTTGTCAGTTAGCTGAAATGGACAAGATACCTGCCATTATAAAAGATTATAGCCCGCAACAGGTATCAGAGATAGCGTTAATAGAAAATATCCAGAGGGAAGACCTTAATCCAATTGAGGAGTCCTGGGCATTTAAGACGTTAATTGAAGAATATAATTTAACGCAAGAGGAACTTGCAAAAAAAGTGGGTAAAAGCAGGCCATATATAGCAAACACCTTAAGATTATTAAACTTACCTGCAGAAGTAAAAAGCCTTTTATCGGAAGGGCAGTTATCTACGGGACATGCTAGGGCATTGCTTTCTATCCAGGATGATGCAATTCAAAAAGAAATAGCATATAGAATTATTGACGAAAAACTTTCAGTTAGGCAAGTAGAAGATATGATTGCACATATGGGAGAGAGTTCCTCTCGCGAGGATGAGAAAGAAGACAAGAAAACCAAAGAGCTAAAAACAAATGAAAACAAAATAGATCCTTTAGTGGACGAACTGGAAGAAAAGCTACAGACATACTTCGGCACAAAAGTTCAACTAAAATATCAAAAAGGTAAGGGAAGAATTGAAATTAGTTACTATTCGGATGATGAATTAGATAGGCTGTTAGAAATCATATTAGAAGATGAGCACAGCGCATAGGATTGAAACATTTAAGGGGGTTGCAATAAAAGCAACTCCTTTAAATGTTTCACGTGAAACATTTGCTATGCTCATGAAACAAAACTTAGTTTAAGACAAAGCTATTGTTCAGGCGGAAGCTTTAGTTGAATTAATACTATTTACCTATGAAAATTATGCTCAATGATAGTGCAAATTGGCTAGTTTTACTCCAAGACTCCTATCTTCTGGCCTTGCACTGGTATTTCTACGCATTGCAAAAATCACAATGCTAGAACTACTGGCGGCTCTGCACTGGTATTTCTAGGCATTGCAAAAATCACAATGCTAGAACTACTGGCGGCTCTGCACTGGTATTTCTAGGCATTGCAAAAATCACAATGCTAGAACTACTGGCGGCTCTGCACT